>CADBNS010000158.1 GCA_902796065.1 Ruminococcus flavefaciens | reverse complement strand
TCAACGGCTTCTCTAACAGTCAGATCATGGCGGAGGTAGACGCAATATGCAAGTAAATGATAATAAAGATTTCGAGCCTGTTATCGTCGCATTCTGCTGCAACTGGTGCTCTTATGCCGGTGCTGACCTTTCAGGTACGAACAGACTTAATTACCCGACTAATGTAAAGATAATCAGAGTTCCCTGCTCTTGCAGAGTTAACCCGATGTTCATCCTCCGCGCTTTCCAGAAGGGCGCTGACGGCGTTATCATATGCGGCTGCCACCCCGGCGACTGCCACTATACTTCTGGTAACTATTTCACAAGAAGAAGGATCACTCTCCTTTACAGTATGCTGGATTTCCTCGGTATCGAGCGCAACAGAACAAGACTTGAATGGGTATCCGCTGCTGAGGGCGCTAAGTTTGCCGCTACTATGCAGCAGTTCACCGAAGATGTAAAGAAGCTGGGTCCTAACCGCAGATTGGAGGATTTACGATGCAGGAAGCAATCATAAATAAGGCTAAGCAGCTGCTTGCAGACGGCACTGTAAACCGCGTTATCGGCTGGAAAAGGGGAGAGTTCATCTATGATGTGACCCCGGCTGTATTCGAGTCTGCTGAGGAGATCGATAAGGACTTCGTTTTCGATGACTTCACCTCCGCTAACGTTTCCAAGTACCTCGTGAAGGAAAGCCAGAAGGAAGGCAAGATACTCGCTTTCCTCAAGCCCTGTGATACCTACAGCTTCAATCAGCTCATCAAGGAACACAGAGTAGTTCGCGAGAATGTGTATATCGTCGGTATCCCGGGCGGTCCGAAGCTGGACATCGAAAAGATCAAGGCTAAGGGCATCACCGGTATCACTAATGTGGTAAACGATAACTATACCCTTAAAATCGATACTATCTACGGTCAGGAGACCATGCCGTTCTATGAGGCTGTTCTTGATAAGTGCGCAAGCTGCAAGAGCAAGAAGCACGTCGTTTACGATGAGCTCATCGGTGAGGACGGCGATGTTCTGGAGTCCAATCGCTTTGAAATGGTCGAGAAGCTGGAGAATATGACAGCGCAGGAAAGATATGAGTTCTGGAGAGAACAGCTCTCCAAGTGCATCCGCTGCAACGCTTGCAGAAATGTCTGTCCTGCTTGCACTTGCGAAAAGTGCGTGTTCGATAACCCCAACTCAGGCGTTGAGAATAAGGCTGCCGTTGACAGCTTCGAGGAGAATATGTTCCACATTATCCGTGCATTCCATGTTGCCGGAAGATGTACTGACTGCGGCGAGTGCTCAAGAGTGTGCCCGCAGCATATCCCGCTCCACCTCCTGAACAGAAAGTTCATCAAGGATATAAACACCCTCTACGGCGAGTATCAGGCTGGCGCTGATACTACTTCAAGAGCTCCTCTTACTGACTATACTACCGACGACTGTGAGCCGTCTATCGTTCATGAAAGGGGTGTTGAATAATGCTGAAAATATCCAAGGATAAGCTCAATGACCTCTTTGATCTCATCGCTCAGAAGCAGACACTTTATATACCTGCTGACAGAAACGACGGTGAGTCTGAATACAAAAAGTATGAGAGCGGTATGACTCTCAGCAATAACCTCAATACCGTCAGAAGTGCCAAGGATTTCTTCTTCCCCCAGACCGAGAACCTTGTGGACTTCAAGATGGAAGGCAAGAATATCGAGGTAATCGATATTCGTCAGGAGTCTGAGGACTTCGTTGTGTTCGGCGTTCGTGCCTGCGATGCAAGAAGCTTCACTATCCTCGATAAGGTTTTCCTTGTTGAGCCTGTGGACAGCTACTACAAAACACGCCGCGATCACGGAACTATCGTTACCATGGCGTGCACCCGTCCTGCTGAGACCTGCTTCTGCGGACTCTTCGGCATCGATGCTACTGCGCCTGAGGGCGACGCTGCCTGCTTCTCAGACGGTGAAAGCTACTTCTTCAAGGCTAACAACGAGCGCGGTCAGGCTTTCATAGATTCTATATCTTCACTCCTCGAAGAGGGCGATACCGCCAAGCTCGATGAGGTTCAGAACAAGACTAAGGAGATCCTCGGAAAACTTCCGCTCTCCGGTCTTTCTACCGATTCCTTCGGTGGTGATAAGCTCAAGGAGTACTTCAATTCTGATAAGTGGGCTGAGCTGTCTGAGGCTTGCCTCGGCTGCGGTACCTGTACCTTCGTCTGCCCCACCTGCCAGTGCTACGACATCAAGGACTTCAATACAGGCCACGGTATCAAGCGCTTCCGCTGCTGGGACTCCTGTATGTACTCCGACTTCACCAAGATGGCTCACGGAAATCCGCGTCTCACTCAGCTTGAACGCTTCCGTCAGAGATTCATGCACAAGCTGGTATACTTCCCCGCAAACAATAACGGCGAGTTCGGCTGCGTAGGCTGCGGAAGATGCCTGTCAAAGTGCCCGATCTCTATGAATATCGTCAAGGTCATGAAAGCATTGGAGGTTAAATAATGAATAACGATACTTTGATCCCATATATCGGTGTTGTTACTGATATTCGTCAGGATACCCCCGATGTAAAGACCTTCAGAGTCGTTTCGCCAAATGGCGGCAAGGTCTTTGAACATATGCCCGGTCAGTGCGCTATGCTCTCTATCCCGGGTGTCGGCGAGGGTATGTTCTCTATCACTTCTTCTCCTACTAACAAGGAGTTCATGGAGTTCAGCATAAAAAAATGCGGATGCCTTACTTCCTGGCTCCACGCTATGGAAGTAGGTCAGCAGATAACTATCCGCGGTCCATACGGCAACCACTTCCCCGTTGAGACTGACCTCAAGGGCAAGGACCTCCTTTTCATCGCCGGCGGTATCGGTCTTGCACCGCTCCGCTCCGTTATCAACTACGTCCGCGATAACCGCGCGAACTACGGCGATGTTCAGATCGTTTACGGCTCACGCTCAAAGGACGATCTCGTTGACTATAAGGAGATCATCGATGAGTGGATGGCTGATGACGGTATCGAGGTGAACCTCACTATCGATAACCCTCAGGAGGGCTGGGACGGTCACGTCGGCTTCGTTCCTAACTACGTTAAGGAACTGGATCCTTCTATCAGCAAGACCGTTCTTATCTGCGGTCCCCCGATCATGATCAAGTTCACACTGGCCGGTCTCAAGGAACTCGGCTTTACTGAAACTCAGGTGTATACCACTATGGAGCTTCGCATGAAGTGTGCTGTCGGCAAGTGCGGAAGATGCAATATCGGTAATAAGTACGTCTGCAAGGACGGTCCCGTTTTCCGCTTCGATCAGCTCGGCGAGCTGCCTGATGAGTATTAATTAGGAGGAGAATTTCGCATGGAAAATATGTTGAATGTTTACCTGTTCGGTAAAAAATATCAGGTCCCTGCAGGTCTTACTATCATGACAGCTATGGAATACGCTGGCTATGAACTGGTAAGAGGCTGCGGCTGCCGCAACGGTTTCTGCGGTGCCTGCGCTACAATATACAGAATCAAGGGTCAGGTTGAGCTCCACGGATGTCTCGCCTGTCAGACTGAGGTAGAAGAGGGTATGTACGTCGCTACTCTGCCTTTCTTCCCTCTGGAAAAACGTGTTTACGATATAAATGAGATCAAGCCTGATGCACAGATCATGATGCAGCTCTACCCTGAGATCTACAGCTGTATCGGCTGCAATGCCTGCACTAAGGCTTGTACTCAGGAACTCAATGTTATGCAGTACATCGCTTATGCACAGCGCGGTGAGTTCGAAAAGTGCGCTGAGGAGTCCTTTGACTGCGTTATGTGCGGTGTCTGCTCTTCACGCTGTCCTGCAGGTATCTCTCATCCGCAGGTAGCTATGCTGGCAAGAAGACTCAACGGTAAGTACATCGCTCCTGAATGCGGTCACCTCAATGACCGTGTAGGTGAGATCAATGAGGGTATCTTCGACGAGAAAATGGCTGAGCTTATGGCTAAGTCCGTTGATAATATCCAGGAGATCAAGGATATGTACAACAACAGAGAGATCGAAAAGTAAGGAGGAGCAGATATGTACAAGATAGACAGACTTAATGAGCTGGCAAAGGTCGTTGCTGCTAAGAGAGCAGAGAATACTCCTCTGGAGCCAAGAAGAATGACCGCTGACGAGAAGGATACTCTCCTCCGCAGCTTCCACCCGGACTACAAGGAGGGCGAGTTCTCTATCCTTGCTGCCGGTGTAAATAAGGGCGATAAGGTGCCTACTCAGCTGGCTGAGCTCCTTCAGGGAAAGAGCCGTATCTCCGCTGAGGACGTTGACCTTTCTGCTCCTGACTACGATACTGACGTTCTTATCATCGGCGGCGGCGGTGCAGGTGCATCTGCTGCTATCGAGGCTGATGAGGCAGGCGTCAAGGCAATGATCGTTACAAAGCTCCGTATCGGCGATGCTAATACTATGATGGCTGAGGGCGGTATCCAGGCTGCTGATAAGCCTAACGATTCTCCGCTTATCCACTACATCGACGCTTTCGGCGGCGGTCACTTCGCTGCTAAGCCTGAGCTCGTAAAGAAGCTCGTTACCAAGGCTCCGGAGGCTATCCAGTGGCTCAATAAGCTGGGCGTTGAGTTCGATAAAGAACCCGACGGTACTATGGTTACTACCCACGGCGGCGGCACCTCACGCAAGAGAATGCACGCTGCTAAGGACTATTCCGGCGCTGAGATCATGAGAACCCTCCGTGATGAGGTCATCAACCGCGGTATCCCGGTGATCGACTTTACTGCTGCTGTCGAGATCATTCTTGATAAGAACGGTAAGGCTGCCGGTGCAGTACTCATGAACATGGAGACCAAGGAGCTCCTCGTTGCAAGAGCTAAGACAGTTATCATCGCTACCGGCGGTGCAGGCCGTCTCCACTATCAGGGATTCCCGACCTCCAACCACTACGGTGCAACTGCTGACGGACTTATCCTCGGCTACAGAGTCGGCGCTAAGCTGCTCTACGCTGATACCCTCCAGTATCACCCAACAGGTACAGGCTATCCTGAGCAGATCTTCGGTGCTCTCGTTACTGAGAAGGTCCGTTCACTGGGCGCTAAGCTCGTTAATATCGACGGTGATGTATTCATGCATCCGCTGGAGACCCGTGACGTTACTGCTGCTTCTATCATCCGTGAGTGCACTGAGCGCGGCAAGGGCATAGAGACTAACCTCGGCAAGGCTGTATGGCTCGACACTCCTATGATCGAACTCAAGCACGGTGAGGGTACTATCGAAAAGCGTATCCCTGCAATGCTGAGAATGTTCGGCAAGTACGGCATCGACATCAGAAAGGAACCTATCCTCGTTTATCCTACTCTCCACTACCAGAACGGCGGTCTTGACATCACTGACGACTGCGCTACAGGTGTTGAGAATCTCTATGCTGCCGGTGAGGTAGCTGGCGGTATCCACGGACGTAACAGACTGATGGGTAACTCACTCCTTGATGTTATCGTATTCGGCAGAAATGCAGGTATCTATGCTGCTGCTAAGGCTAAGGAGACTGATACTCCTTCTGCTCTTACTCTGGATCACATTGCTAAGTTCAATAAGGAGCTTGAGGAGTCCGGTGCTGCAAGCGGTACTCCTTCACCAATGCTTCTGCCTCACTACGCAAGAAAGAATAAGTAAATATATCTTATGGGACATCCGTCTGGGTGTCCCACAAGTTTGTAAATTTATAATAAAGGAAAAGTGAATACTTATGGATCTTTTTAATGGTATCCTTTCGATACACGGCGTTTCCTTCCTTATGATCTCAGTTATCGCTATCGCTGCACTGGGATATATCCTCGGAAGAGTCACTATCAAGGGAGTTTCTCTTGGTACTGCCGGTGTATTCATCGTAGCCCTCATTTACGGCTGCATCTTCTATAAGGATCTCTCTGACGAAATCAATACTGACTTTGTTACTAATGCACTTAAAATAGTTGACAACCTTGGCCTTATTCTCTTCGTTACAGCTGTCGGATTCATCGCTGGTCCGAGCTTCTTCGGAAACTTCAAGAAGAATTTCAAGTCCTATGTAATACTTGCAATCATCATTATTTTCAGCGGCGGACTCGCCTGCGCAGGCTGTATCCTCGTTGGACGCAATTTCACAGACCTCTCCAATGAGGAGTTTACCGCTATGCTTACAGGTATCCTCTCCGGAGCACTGACAAGTACTCCCGGATTCTCCGCAGCAAAGGACGCTGTAGGTACTGAGGAACTCCAGAGCATCGTTTCAGTTGGCTACGCTATTGCTTACATCTTCGGAGTTATCGGCGTCGTACTCTTCGTACAGATCATTCCTAAGATAATGGGTGCTAATATGGCTAAGGAGCGCGCACTCCTCATGGGCAGCGATACCAAGGCTAAAAAGATGAAGGGCAATAAGGACCTCATCGAAATGGACGAGTTCGGCATCATGCCTTTTGCTCTTGCAGCTGTTATCGGTATCATTGTCGGTTCATTCAAGTTCGGCAACTTCTCACTGTCAACTACAGGCGGCTGCCTGCTTGCTTCACTTATTTTCGGCCACTTCGGAAAGTTCGGCAAGTTCTCTGTTACTCCAAAGGATTCAACCCTCAAGGTGTTCCGTGAGCTTGGTCTGATGTTCTTCCTTATCGGTGCGGGAGTTTCCGGCGGTGCGAAGTTCATCAAGTACTTCGATCCGATCTACTTCCTCTATGGCATGATCATGACCATCGTTCCGATGATCCTTGGCTTCCTTTTTGCCAAGTACGTTCTGAAGCTCAGCCTTCTCAACAATCTGGGTTCCATTACCGGCGGTATGACTTCAACTCCGGCTCTTGGTACTCTCATCAGTACAGCCGGCACTGAGAATGTTGCGTCAGCTTATGCTGCTACTTATCCAGTAGCTCTCATTTCTGTCGTACTGGTTTCCCAGTTCCTTATAATACTGTTTAAGTAATAAAAAAGCCTGAACTTAAGACGGGTACGCATAAAGAAGTTTTACGCCATAGTATTTCTGATATGTGGTCAGAAGTACTATGGCGTTTCTATTGACAGTACAGAGATGATGTGCTATAATTGTCACTGACAAAAATCGGAATTTAGAGGTGAAAATAGTATGGCTGATATTAAAGTGAATGTCCTAAAAATTGTCGATAATAGTTTTCCTATTTTTGTT
>CADBNS010000157.1 GCA_902796065.1 Ruminococcus flavefaciens | reverse complement strand
GCCCTTATCGCGGGTATTAGCGGTACCGATGATATTGAAACCCGGGCGCGCGAAAACGAGTCCATCGTCGCCGAGCTCGGGGATATTGAGGATCTGATCGCTCATGACGGAGATGAGGCTGTCCTGTATCTCAGCTGGGGTACGGGTGATCTCCTCGAAGCGGGTAAAGATACCTTTTTCCATGCCGATGAGGAGAGGAGAAGGCACGAGAGCCTCTCTGCACGGGCCTTTAGAGAGGAGGAGGGCGTAATTCCAGCTGTATTTTATCATATCCTCGGTAGTACCGGCAGTACCCTGAACGGTATTGGTACTTGAACCGCAGCAGCCTGCGGAGAGGAGTTCAGAGAGCATAGTTTTAGCGGTACCGGGTTCGCCGACCAGCATCAGACCGCGGTTACCGGCGAGGGTGATGATACAGCGTTCCACGAGAGCGTCGTTGCCGTAGAACTTACGGGAGATCCTGGTATCGCCGGCGGTACCGCCGAGAATGAAGGTGCGCACGGCCTGAGGGGAGAGGTACCAGTTCTCGGGTTTTTTGCCGGTATCGGCGGAGCGCAGGGCATTCAGTTCATTGGCATAGCGGATTTCGACAGGTGGTTTAAGCAGGGCAGTTCCCATAGTGATTCTCCTTTTCGCATAAGAAAGTATAGGGATATTATACCATAAATTTCGCGTATTTACAATACAATTTTTGCGTTTCTACACAAAAAAGGGATAGCCGAAGCTATCCCAAAGTTTGCATATTTTATTGCAGTGCAGCGAGTTTTGAATTCATTTCCTGCTGGTACTGGTTTTTGATCTCCTCATGGCGTGCGATGTCAGCGGAAGCGCTGATGGAGTACTCAGTCTGTTTTATCATACGATCGAGTTCATTGATAGAAGACTGGATTTCAGCGGCAGCCTCAAGGTTACCGGAGCGTTCGAGGTTTTCCTTTTCGATGATCTTGGCATTCATAGCATCGAAGAAGGCCTCAGTGCTTGCGGTAATGAGGGCAGGATTATATCGCTCATCGTTTTTATAGCTGTCGATTATGCGTTGTTCATCAGCGATGAGCTTCTCGTAGTACTCGCGGATCTCGGTGATCTCAGCGGAGTTATCCGTAGTAGTAGGCTGTATCTCCTCCTGAGGAGCTGTAGTTACCTGCGGAGTCTCAGTGGTGGTATGTTCCAGAGGTGCAGGCTGCTGGTCGGGAGTAACATCGAGGAAAGCGCTCAGATCGCGTTCATCGCTGTCAACGATAGTGACGTTATCGAGGTACTGCTGGCATTTTTCCGGAGAGACCTTATTGCCGCAGATATAAGTGTCATTATTCTCCATGGAGAACTCAACGGAGGTAGAGCTTTTGTTAGGATTGTCGCTGAGGTCGAGGTATTCAAGAACGATATTATTATCGTTTTTGACATTGACCCAAGCGAGGTGGTATTCACCGGTATTACCGTCATGAACGATAGTGCACTCAGAGGAGCGCTCGGAGTTATTATCGGGAGAAATGACAGTATTAAGGAGTTTACCCTTACGGTAAACGCGGTAGAAGTACTTATTTTTATCCTGACTGAAATACTTGCCTATATCCTCGTTAGCACCGTCGTATGTAAGATCGCAGCTGAAAGACTGCACGAGCTGACCGGAAACGGTTTCTCCGGCGTGTTTATAGCTATCCTCATGAGGTAGCTCGAAGGAGGTCTTACTGTCGGGTGCCTGAGGGGTTACAGCAGTAGTTTTAATAACTGTGGTAGCAGCGGCATTAAATTCAGTTGCTCCGGAGACGAAGCTTGAAGAAACAGGTAAGGAAGTAGAAGCAGCGGGAGTAGTATCGAAATCCGCGGAGCTGTTAATAGTTCTTCCGCTTCCTGCGGGTGAGCTTGCATCGGTTATTTTAGGAGCAGGTCTGTTATTTGAATTTCCGCAGCCGGAAAGGGCTGCAAGAAGAGCAGCCGGAACAAAGAAAAAGGCTGCCAGTTTATAATGGGTCATAATTCATCCTCCAAAAATATAGGACCGTAACGAAGGGCACGGAGCACCGTACCGATACACATTCATTTTATCAGATTCCGTGACAAGTGTCAATGAGTTAGGTGAAAGAGGAAAAAATTTGTTACACAAACTTCACACTTTATTCATTTTTTGGAGGGTAAAAAATATCCTCCGATTACTCGGAGGATATTGCGGATATTATATTACTTATTGCTTACAGGAAGCTCCTTCACATCGCCGGTATCGTAACCGATAACAGCAACAGCGTCATTAGCGGTGATACCGTCGCCGCGGAGGAAAACGTCAGCGTTGGACTGAGCCTGAGCGTTGAGCGGATACTTATCCTCATTAGCGATGAACTGGAGGATAGCCAGAGCGTCGCTGAGAGTAACATCGCCGTCGAGGTTAGCGTCGCCGTACTTTGTAGCAGCAACAGTAGTGACCTCAGGGTCGCTGGTAGCGGGCTCTGTAGTAGTATCAACGGGAGTTGCAGTAGTTACAGTTGTAGGCTTAGTAGGAGTTGTATCGGAGCCCTTAGTAGTTCTTGCAGGCTCCTCACCTGGAGTCTTACCCTCAACGATAGCAGTGAAAGCGGGCTTAGCCTTGAAATCGGCGTCGAAGAGGAGAGGCTGCTGAGAAGCTCTCCAGCTCTTGGTATCAGTAACGCCCCAGAAGATAACAGCGGAGATATTGTCCTTATACTTTTCGATAGCGTTCATGATGCCCTTGTAGTACTTAGCCTGAACATCGAAGAGAGTAGAGCCGGAGTTCTCGTTAACAGTAGCATCGAGCTCAGTGATCTGAATATCGAGGCCTAAAGAAGCGTACTGTTTGATAGCGTTCTCGTACATAGAAACTGACGGGAAAGCAGCATCGAGGCTCTGTCTTGCATCGAGGTGAGACTGCATACCGATACCGTCGATATTACCAGCCTTCTTGAGTCTCTCGGCCATTTCGCAAACGGCATTGAGCTTACCGGTCATATACTCATTGAAGTCGTTGTAGTAGAGCTTGCAGCCCTTAGGAGCGTACTTTCTTGCGTACTCGAAAGCGTAGTCGATGAAGGAGTTATCGCCGAATACAGCGACCCAGTCGGAAGCGGCATAGTTATTGGACTGACCGCAGTGACCAGCCGTACGGGGCTTACCGTCATCTGTCCACGCCTCGTTAACAACGTCACAAGCGTAGAAGTCAACGTCCGGGTAGAGGTCAGTGAGGGTCTCGAAGTAGCTCTTGATATAATTTTCCATACGCTTCTTCATTTTCTCGGGAGAAACGTAGTCAGCCTTTTCGTCGTAGTTTTCCTTAAAGAACCACTCAGGGGTCTGGCTGTGCCAAACGAGAGTATGAACTCTTACAGGGATACCGTACTTACGAGCGTAGTTAAGAACGGGCTTAGCCTGAGAGAAGCTGATCTGCGGAGTCTCATCGTCGCCTGTCTCCTCGAGGTATTTGAGGGTAGCTTCCTTATTGAGAACGTAGTCAGGCTTCATCTGGTTGCCGACAGTGATGCTTTCGCCGAAATGTTTCTGAACGAGGCTCATGAAAGGCTTTGAAGCGAGGTCATCAGGAGTCAGAGCGGTACCGACCTTGAAGTCGTTCTTATAAATACCGCTGAGAGACGGGAGATCGTCCTCGATAGCGACTTCAGGAGCTTCAATGACCTTGAAATCGTCGATATAGAGGTCATCGGAACCGCCCTCGAAGTAAACGTAAACGCCCTCCATACCGTCGCTGTAGCTTACAGGAACGTTCTTGACGGACTGCCAGCCGCTGCCGTTGAGGTTCTGAACGAGGTTAGAGTAAGAAGTCTGACCATCGATAGTGTACTGGAAGCTGAAAGTAGCGCCGGTGTAGTACTTACCCTTAACGGAAGCGCTGATGTAGTACTGGGTATCGGGCTCGAGGAAACCATCGAGGCGGAAAGCCGGACCGTTCCATGATTCAGAACGACCGGAAGCGAGCAGAGCGCTGTCGCCGCTTTTCTTCTCATCGGAAGTGATAGAGAGCTTAGTGGTGTCATCGCCGCCGCGGTTAGAGAAGTGAGCGAGATCCTCTTCGCTCTCGAAGCTTGTCTCGAAGACTACCTTACCCTCTGCAGCGGTCTTCTTAGCGGAAGTGTCGATAGCCGGAGCTGAGGCAGCATAAACAGCAGAAGAAGCTGAGCAAACCATAGCGGCACTGAGTACGCCGGCGATCAGTGCTCTGTAATTGTTTTTTTTCATAGTAATGATCATCCCTTCAAGTGTAAAATTAGTACTTTAATTGTATCATCTGCACACAGTCATGTCAAGTGATAACGGAGGAATTCAGCAAAAAGCTGAGAATAAATAGCAATTATTGGTCAAGACGCACACGACATAAGAACGAAAAATGAACGTACAATTAATTGATACAGCGGAAAACTGAAAAACGGCGGTGAGGAGAAACAAAATCAGAAGATGGGGCAGATAAAATGGGCGTGTAGGAGATTTCTATAAAAACGGAGTAAAAGAAAGCTGTGCATTTGTAAGTGGAATATAGAAAAACGACTTTACTTTTTATATAAAATGTGGTAAAATTAAAAATACATAAAGTAGAGAAAGGAGCTTCAAAGGATGACAGAGGCAGAAGAGAAGCTCAATACAGAGCATTACAGATCAGAGATAGCGATGCTCAATCATGAGATATATACCCTTACGAAAAAGCTGGAAGAGAAGGAGAAGGAGCGTGAAGCCGCAGTGCGGCATGACCGGTTCGATCCCTTTGACAATCCCACGGAGTACAAGGGATTCAGCGGAGACTACTCGAAGGTACTGCCGGAGATAGAGAATCCCGATTTTCGGGTGCCCTTGTATCCGGAGGCGGAGGAGCGCAGGAATCTGCGGCGTTACTATTCTATAGGCGGACTGTGTACATTTTTGCAGTTTGCGCTGACGGATATAGCGATGATAATACTGACGACGCTGATGACGACGATACTGTCGGACAAGAATCCGGGAGCCGGAACAGAAGCGATAACGAGCTATATGCGCAGCGGCTCCATATTAGCGGGACTAAACCTGCTGATATTCCTGTTGTTCAATGTAGGACTGGCATTTCTTGGACTCAAGCTGGCGGGGATACGCAGCTCAGTGCTGATACGCACGAGGGATTTCTCCGCAGCCCACGCGGTACAGTACTGTTTTGCGGCATTATTTCTGTGGGTGGTATCGGTATTCACGGCATCGGGCATAGAGGAGATATTTGAGAAGTTCAACGCCACGAGCAATGTAATAAGTGACAAGGGCATGGGCAGAACGGCAGTAGGCGGAGTGATAATGGTGGTGTACTCATGCATCATAGCGCCGGTCACAGAGGAGTTGTTTTTCCGCGGAATGCTGCTGAGGGTATTGTCGAAGGCGAATCAGCGGTTTGCGATAATAGCGACAGCGATATTTTTCGGACTTGGCCACGCGAATCTGCCGCAGTTCGTACTTGCCTTTCTCATAGGAACATTTCTTGGACACATAACCATGAAGCACGGATCGATCATACCGGCGGTGATAGTACACATATTTATAAATACGATGTCTGAGGTGGTGACATATGTCAGCGACATGGAGAGTGACATAGCGTATTTCATACTACAGATGGTGCTGATAGCAGCCGCGCTGGTTGGACTGATAATGCTGCTTGT
>CADBNS010000156.1 GCA_902796065.1 Ruminococcus flavefaciens | reverse complement strand
TGAGCGAACATAAGCATATTGCCTGCCTCAAGGTTCGGCTCGATGTCCTTCTTGTAGAGAGCAGCCTGCTTCTCGTCGTTGATGAGGATCATGATGATGTCAGCCATCTTAGCAGCCTCAGCAGCAGTGAATACCTCAAAGCCCTGAGCAACAGCCTTATCCCAAGACTTGGAACCCTCATAAAGACCGATAATAACTCTGGCCTTATCGCCAAGAGACTCCTTAGCGTTCAGTGCGTGTGCGTGACCCTGGCTGCCGTAGCCGATAATGGCAATAGTCTTGCCGTAAAGAAGGGAAAGATCGCAGTCCTGCTCGTAGAATACCTTTGCAGTGTTTTCCATTGTAATTACTCCTTACTTGTTATGATTTTTATGTAACTGCCGGAAAAAGCAGTTATTGTCATTTGGTTTTCAGGCAGTTTTCGCCGCGTTCGATAGCGACGATACCTGTACGGCACATTTCCATGATGCCGTATGGCTTCATCAGTTCGATGAAAGCGTCAATTTTTGAAGTTTCGCCGGTGAGCTCGCAGATCAGTGCGGTAGTGGAATAGTCCACGATCTTTGAGCGGAATATCTCGACCGCAGTCATGATGTCCTGACGGGAAGCGGCAGTATTTTTCACCTTGATGAGGAGCAGTTCACGGGTAACTGTCTCATGTGGGTCAAGGACTTCGACCTCCTTGACATCGTGGAGCTTTTCAAGCTGGCGCAGTATCCTCAGCTTTATGTCCTCATCGCCGTGGAAAGCGACGGTGATGCGTGAGTATCCGCTGGACTCAGTTTCGCCCACCGTCAGGCAGTCGATATTGAAGCCGCGTCTGGTGAACATTCCGGACACTCGCGACAGAACTCCTGATACGTTTGAAACTATAACACCGATAACATACTGATTATTGTCCATAACTGTCACCTCACTTGATCTCTGTAATAATATCGTCGATCGAACCTCCCGGCGGGAGCATCGGGAGTACGAATTCATCGCAGTCCACAGCGCAGTCTATAACGAAAGGTCCGTTGTAAGCGAAAGCCTCGGAAGCGGCATTTTTCAGCTCTTCCATAGAGAAGGCTCTTGCACTCTTTGCACCGAAAGCCTCAGCCAGCTTTACGAAGTCAGTTTTGCGGTTGAGGGTTGTATTGGAGTAGTGCTTGTCGAAGAAAAGGGTCTGCCACTGGCGAACCATACCCAGAACGCCGTTATTCATGATAACAATGGTGATTGGGAGGTTCTGTGAAACGGCAGTAGCAAGTTCATTGAGATTCATACCGAAGCTGCCGTCGCCGGTGAAGAGGATAGTTCTTCTGCCGGAAGCAGTAGAAGCGCCGATAGCAGCGCCGAGACCGTAGCCCATGGTACCGAGACCGCCGCTGGTGAGGAATGTGCGCGGCTTTTTCAGCGGATAGCGCTGAGCAACCCACATCTGATGCTGACCAACGTCAGTAACGACAATATCATCAGCCTCCGCATGAGCGCTTATCTCATCGACAATGTCGTATGGGCTGAGTCTGTGGTCAGCGGGGATACCGGTCTTATCGCAGGAAGCCGCACAGTTGGCACAGTTCTTCTCAAAAGCGGAAGCGAGGGCACTGTCGAGGCGTTTTTTCTCCTCAGCGCGGAGTTCAGCGATACGTGCGCTCCACTCCGGACGTGTCTTCTGCGGCACCATAGCCAGCAGTCTGAACAGAGCGTCCTTTATATCGCCCTGAATAGCCAGATCAGCAGGGATATTCTTGCTGAGCTCGGCGCTGTCAATATCTATGTGGATAATGCGGAAATTCTTGGCATAGCGTGATTTATTGCCTGTAGCGCGGTCGGAGAATCTTGCACCCAGAGCGATAACGAGGTCAGCCTCGTCCTGAGCGACTGAGGAAGCGTAGTGACCGTGCATACCCTGCATTCCGAGGAAATGCGGATCATCGTAGGGAACTGCGGACAGACCCATAAGAGAGCAGCCGATTGGAGCATCGATCTTCTCCGCCAGCTTTATGACCTCATCGGAAGCCTTGCCGGAGATTATACCGCCGCCAAAGTAGATATACGGGCGTTCAGCGGCAGTTATCATGTCCGCAGCCTTGCGGAGCTTGCCCTCTGATGCGAAGCTGAGGGGATAGGGGCGTACCGGATCGGGCTTGGGCTCGAAATCCCACACAGCAGTCTGGACGTCCTTGGGGATGTCCACCAGAACAGGACCCGGTCTGCCGGACTTGGCGATCTTGAACGCAGTACGCAGGGTATCAGCCAGCTCGCGAATATCCTTGACGATGAAGTTATGCTTTGTGACAGGCATAGTCACACCGACTATATCGACCTCCTGGAAGCTGTCGCGTCCGATGAGGCTGCAAGGAACGTTGCCGGTGATAGCTACCATAGGAACTGAGTCCAGATAAGCGGTAGCGATACCGGTCACGAGGTTAGTAGCGCCGGGACCGGAGGTAGCGATAACTACGCCGACCTTGCCGGTAGCTCTTGCATAGCCGTCAGCAGCGTGAGAAGCGCCCTGTTCGTGAGCGGCGAGGACATGAGTGATCCTGTCGCGGCTGAGGTAGAGTTCGTCGAAGAGGTTGATGACCTGACCGCCGGGGTAACCGAAAACGGTATCACAGCCCTGTTCGATAAGAGTCTCAACAACGATTTTTGCTCCTGATATTTTCATACTATCAAAATCCTTCTATAAATAAATTTCATAATATACGGAATTTATCGTCTCTGACACAAAAAGCCTCCGACATTCCGCCGGAGGCTAAAGAATCAATGCTCTGGTTGCAGCAAAGCTGCAAAGAGATCAGGCAAGAGACTCAGCGCCGTTATGGCAGAATGAAGCGCGACTGCAGTCAGAGACGTTAATGACCGCGCCGATAATAATGACGATACCGGAAGAAATAAAAACCGTTCTCATTATATCCCACTCCTTACTGAATACTCATGATATTATTGTAACACTTTATAAAAGTAAAATCAATAAGGGAGAATGTAATTTATCGATGTCCACGGCAGTTATAAACAATAACGCGGAATATTTGTATATATAGGCATATCTGGCAGTTAACCATGTATCCGGTCAGGTTCTTACTTCTCCCTGACAGAAAGCATATTGTTCACCGCACTGACAAGAGCCTTGATGGAGGAGGTGATAATATCGTTATCGATGCCTGCACCCCAGTAGCTCATGCCGTTTGCGTCCACTATCTCAACGTAGGACACAGCCTTGGAAGCCGAACCAACTTCAAGAGCGTGTTCGTTATAGGTGTTGATGTTGTAGTCAGCGCCGGTATAGGAGCGGATAGCGTTGGATACCGCATCAAGACGGCCATTACCGGTGTTGGCAGCAGTAACTCTTCTGCCGTGGTAGTCGAAGGTAACTGAAGCCTCGATACCGCCGCGCTGAACGAAGTGGGTGTTGATGATATTGATAGGTGAAACGATGTCCACGTAGTTATTTTTGAAAATGGAGTATACCTCATCGGGCAGGAGCTCCTTGTGGTTGTGGTCGGAGATGCCCTTCACGAGGTAGCCCACGCTCTCGCGCATCTTCTTAGGCAGGTCGTAGCCGAAGCGAGTCTCAAGGATATAGCCGATACCGCCCTTGCCAGACTGGCTGTTGATGCGGATAACGTCAGCGGAGTACTCGCGTCCCACATCGGCAGGGTCGATAGGGAGGTAAGGAACGGTCCAGTACTTACTGTGCCCCTCCTCGCGCCATTTCATGCCCTTTGCGATAGCGTCCTGATGGGAGCCGCTGAACGCAGCGAATACCAGCTGACCGGAATATGGCTGACGCTCATAGACATTCATGCGGGTAACGCGGGTATAGAGCTCAGAAAGAGAAGGAATATCGCTGAAATCCAGCTGAGGATCGATACCCTGGGAGTACATATTCATAGCCAGCACGATGATGTCCACATTACCTGTGCGTTCGCCGTTGCCGAAGAGAGTGCCCTCAACGCGGTCGGCGCCGGCGAGCAGACCCATTTCTGTATCTGCAACAGCACATCCGCGGTCGTTGTGGGGATGGAGCGATACAATGACATTTTCGCGGTATCTGAGGTTTTCGCACATATACTCCACCTGATTTGCATACACATGAGGCATAGACAGCTGGACCGTAACGGGCAGGTTGATGATGACCTTATCGTCGGGAGCAGGCTGCCATACGTCAAGAACGGCATTGCAGACCTCCAGAGCGTATTCCGGCTCAGTACCGGTAAAGCTCTCCGGGGAATACTCGAAGCGGAAATTACCCTCATATTTTTCGCGGTACTCCTTGCAGAGCTTAGCGCCGGTCACAGCTATCTCCATGATCTCGTCCTTATTCTTGCGGAATACCTGTTCGCGCTGAGCAAGGGAGGTGGAGTTATAGAGGTGGACAATGGCGTTCTTGCAGCCTTTCAGAGCCTCGAAGGTCTTTTCGATGATATGCTCTCTGGACTGGGTAAGTACCTGAATAGCCACATCGTCGGGAATAAGATCCTGTTCGATGAGAGTGCGGCAGAAGTCGTATTCGGTCTCAGAGGCGGCAGGGAAACCAATTTCAATTTCCTTGAAGCCGATCTCCACCAGTTTTTTGAAGAATTCCAGCTTTTCGCCGAGGCTCATGGGGATAATGAGAGCCTGATTTCCGTCTCTCAGGTCCACGCTGCACCATTGGGGAGCGTGGTCGATATAGGACTTTTTGGTCCAGTTCATGGCAGTAGCCGGTGCATCGAAAAACTGTCGTGTGTACTTGTTGACGTTGTTCATAAAATAACCTCCATTCCGATCCGTATCAGCTGGCATGATGGCAATAAAAAAGTCTCCTCCATGCCTTGCATGGAAGAGACGAAGATACAATATACTCCGTGGTACCACTCTTCTTGACGTAAGATAATACGCCCACTCATCTGCGTCGGATCAACGCATATCTCTGTAACGGGAGAGCCCGTTCAAGCCTACTCAGGAATTTTTCAGCCGACTGCTCAGGGAGGAGCTATGACCTGTATCCGTCCGCTGCCTTTCACCGCACGGCAGCTCTCTGTGGGAACGTCTGACGGGTTTTATTTCCCTTCATCGCATTTTTGATAGTTTTATTATATACTTCAAAAACTGATTTGTCAAGGGTTTTTATAAAAAAATGCAGGGGGATCAGGACACAGCGCCCCCTGCAAATGATAGTTCAAATATCTCCGTCGATGTGGACGACGCCGTTGAGCTCCAGATTATGCAGGAACATGAAACGCGCCTCATCGCGGCATTCCGGCTTCACCAGGAAGTACATATAGTTTTCGATGACGTTCAAATTGCTTGCGGTGCGGCCCTCTATCTTGAACTGCTCGAAGCCCATGGGGATATATTTTCCCCAGATAGCCTCGGGAGTAACGAGGGTAGGCAGGTTCAGATTCTTGACCTCAAAGAAATTGCGTTCCTGACAGCCGCAGGTTATCTCGGTCATAACGGTCTTGTCGGAGTAATCGCTCATACGGAACGGCTTATCCGGATTATTTCTGAGGTGCTCGTTGTAGGCTATCATCTGTTCGCCGATTAGCTTGTAATGCTCCTTGCGCATCTGGCAGTTGGGGTGACAGCAGGCGTTTACGAGTATCTCCAGCTTTTCCTTGTGGGGGAGGTCCTCAAGAATATCGAAGTGGTTATTGAGGTCGTAGTCCAGCACGACGATGTGGTAGTCCTTATTGAGCTCGGCAGCGAGGGTATCCTTATCGGTGATACGCTTGCAGGTTGAGCTGGTTATTTTGAAATTCGGGTAGGTAGTGCGGATATAGTCCTCCAGCAGGGGAGAGTTGACGATGCACTCATTGAGTCCGTTATCCGCGTATTTCATGACCATATTGCAGAACTCATCGTGGAGGTGCTCCTCACGGACTATGGGATTAGTGAATGTAAAGCGCAGTGGTATGCCCATGCTGTTGAATGCCTTCAGAACGCCTTTGACGAAATCCGGCTCACAGACACCGCCGATAGTACGTCCGCCGTTCCATACAGATGGAGGGAAAGCGCCGTAGAATGAAGCGATCTCAACGCCCTCGCGGAAGTACTCCGGAGCATTTTTCAGCATATTGGCAAAGACATAATTCAGCTTGAAATGGGTAGTAAAATCAGGCAGGTGGAATCTTGCTCTCATGGTAATACCTCCTTATCAGCTGCCGAGAATGAGGACATTATTGCGTCTGAGGTTCCTGAGGAAGATCAGACGCGCTTTGTCGCGGCATTCCGGCTTTATCATGTAATACATATAGTGCTCGATGAGGTTGAAGATGTCGAAGGTGCGGCCCTCGATCTTGAACTGGCTGAATCCCATGGGCACGTACTTGTTCCATATATCATCGGGAGTTATATGGCAGCTGAGCTGCTGAATATCGAAGAGAGTACGGTCAACGCACTTACATTCCAGCTCAAACTTGCTTTCGGGGTGTTCAGCGACGAATTTATCGGAGTCGAACGGTGTCTTCGGGTACTTCTTGATATGATTGGCATAGGCGATCTGCTCATAGCCGATAGTATCATAGTGGTGAGAGCGGTGAGTGCAGCCGGGATTGCAGCAGGCGTTCACCAGTATCTCGCACTTGTCTTTGTTTGGGATCTTTTCGAGAATATCGAACTTATTGTTGAGGTCGTAGTCCAGCACGACGATGTGGTAGTCCTTGCCGACCTCCTCAAAGAGCTTATCGGGGTCAGTGATGCGCTTGCAGGTAGAGCTGGTGAGCTTGAAATTCGGGTACTCACTGCGGATATAGTCCTCCAGCAGGGGAGAGTTGACGATACATTCGTTCAGACCGTTATCGGCAACGTGCATGACGAAGTTGCAGAACTCATCGCTGAGGTGTTTTTTCTCCAGCACTGGGTTAGTGAAGGTAAAACGGAGGGGGATACCCTTATCGTTGAAGTACTTGGTAACGCCCTTAACGAAAGCCTTGTCACAGACGCCGCCCTGGAAGCGTCCGCCGTTCCAGATAGATGGCGGAAAAACGCCGTAGAATGAAGCGATCTCGACGCCCTCACGGAAGAACTCCGGAGTATTTTCGAGCATAGCCACAAAGACCATATTGAACTTATAGAAACCTGCGAAATCCGGCAGGTGGAATCTTACTCTCATTATATTATCCTCCGATCATCTGAACAGCAGGGCACCGCTGTTCTCCAGTGCTTTAAGAAGGGTGAATCTTGCCTCATCGCGGCGTTCCGGCTTAGCCATATAGTACATATAGGTCTCCAGCACATTCAGCGGACTGGCAGTACGTCCCTCTATCTTGAACTGTTCAAAGCCCATAGGAACGTATTTCTCCCAGATGTCGTCCGGTGAGATATGAGTCCGCAGACCGCGTATATCGAAGATACCGCGCTGTGAGTAGGGGCAGTCGCGGAAGTGGTCGGGATCGTACTTTTCGGGGTTGAACGGCACATTGGGGTATTTCCTGATATGCTCGTTGTAAGCGATCTGCTGAACGCCGATGGAGTGATAGTGAGCTGATCTGCGAGGACATCCGGGTTCGCAGCAGGCATTTACCAGCAGCTCGCAGTCAGCCTTTCGCGGCAGTTTTTCCAGCACCTCGAAGTTATTGTTGAAGTCGTAGTCCACCACGACGATGCTGTAGTCCTTATCCAGTTCAGCTCTGAGGGCATCGGGGTCGGTGATGCGCTTGCAGGTAGAGCTGGTGAGCTTATAATTTGGGTAAGTGCGGCGGATATAGTCCTCCAGCAGGGGAGACATGACGATAGCCTCATTGAGGCCGTTATCAGCAAGGTGCATTATCATATTGCAGAAATCGTCGCTGAGGTGTTTTTTCTCCAGAGCTGGGTTGGTGAAGGTGAATCGCAGGGGTATACCGCGGCTGTTGAAGGCTTTGATGACGCTTTTTATGAAGGTCTTGTCGCACACGCCGCCCTGAGTTCTGCCGCCGTTCCAGATGGAAGGCGGGAAAACGCCGTAGAATGAAGCGATCTCAACGCCCTCGCGGAAGAATTCCGGAGCGTTCTTCAGCATCTCAGCGAACATCAGGTTCAGCTTGAAATTGCCGGAGAAATCCGGAAGATGGAATCTGACTCTCATTATAAAATGTCTCCTTAATCCTCAAATCTGAAAACGCCGTTGCGTTCCATGTTGTACATGAACATCATACGTGCCTCATCGCGGCATTCCGGTTTCAGCATATACTGCATATAGGTCTCTGTCAGGTACAGGCGGGTAGAAGTTCTGCCCTCCAGCTTGAACTGTTCAAAGCCCATAGGAATGTACTTATCCCAGATAGCATCGGGAGTTACGCAGGTGCTGAGCTTGAAAATATCGAACACAGACCGTTTGCCGGACTGACAGGTGACGCTGTTAGCCTCATGAGTTTTTGTGTATGAATCTATATCGAACGGAACATCGGGCATAACACTCATATGCCGGCAGTAGTGGATCATATCCTGACCGATAAGGCGGTAGTGTTCTGACCGGAAGGTACAGCCGGGGTTACAGCATGAGTTTACCAGTACCTCCACTCTTTCCTTGTGTGGTATCTGTTGCAGAAGGTCGAATTTATTGTTGAGGTTATAGTCGAGGACGAGGATATGGTAGTCCTTTTCCATAGTCTCCTTGACCTTTTCGATGTCGGTTATCATGCGGCAGGTGGAGCTGGTTATCTTGTAGTTTGGGTAGGTATTGCGGATATAGTCCTCCAGCAGGGGGGAGTTGACGATGACCTCATTAAGACCGTTGTCCGCCATCTGCATTATGTGGTTACAGACCGGGTCACTGAGGTGTTCCTTGGTGAGGACGGGGTTTGTGAACGTAAAGCGGAGGGGGATACCTCTGCTGTTGAAGGCGTTCATTATATGTTTAGCGGCATTATCGTTATAGCGTCCGCGGATATTTCTGCCGCCGTTCCACACAGCCTGAGGGAAAGAGCCGTAAACTGAGGCGATCTCAACGCCCTCGCGGAAGTATTCCGGACAGTTTTCAAGCATAGTGAGGAAGATAAGGTTAAGTTTGTAATGCCCGTTGAAGTCGGGCAGATGAAATGCAGCTCTCATTACAGCCTCCTTTATGAAGTGAATCCGGCGCAGTCACCGCGTTCCGCAGCGACCTCATAGCCGGCGGATACGATACGGCGCTGTAGGCACATACGGCATTCCGCAGCCTCCTCACCGGTGCATATTTTATTATCATACAGGTCGTATTTTTTCCGGACGTCCACAGGGGACAGATTGGGCATGACCACATTGCAGCCGGTTTTAAGACCCTGTTCCCTTCCGGTGGGGGAAATGGTACCTAGCGCGGTAGTAGCCGGCAGCAGGACCTTCGGGAACATGAGCCGGAGTATACCCAGCAGACGCAGCGTAAGCTCCAGAGTACCGCCCTTTTCCTCAGCAAAGGGAGTTGAGTGGTGCGGGACGAAGGGCCCTATGCCTATCATCTGCGGCTGAAGCTCCTGAAGGAAGCGGAGGTCAGCGATGATATGCTCAGTGGTCTGACCGGGAGCACCTACCATGAAGCCTGCGCCTACCTGATAGCCCAGTTCTTTCAGGGTATACAGGCAGTTCTTGCGGTTTTCGAGGCTCATACTATCGGGGTGCAGAGAGTGGTAAAGGTCCGGAGCGGCAGCCTCATGGCGCAGCAGGTATCTGTCCGCACCGGCGTCTTTCATGCGCCTGTAGCTATCCCGTGAGCGTTCGCCCAGAGACAGGGTGATAGCGCAGTCGGGGTACTTCCGGCGTATCTCTGAGATTATATCGCACATCACATCGTCAGAGAAGTAAGCGTCCTCACCGCCCTGCATTACGAAGGTGCGGAATCCGAGGGCGTAGCCGCTTTCGCAGCAGCTTAGTATCATATCGCGGTCGAGGCGGTAGCGGTCGGCATCTTTGTTGCTTCTGCGGATACCGCAGTACAGGCAGTCGTTCCGGCAGTAGCTTGATATTTCGATAAGTCCGCGCAGGAACACTTTTTTACCGTAGGTACGCTGACGCACCTCATCGGCGCGAATGCGCAGGAGCTCCGCGACGGCAGTATCCTCAGCGGTAATGAGCAGTTTCATCTCCTCATCGGAGAGGTTGCCGGCAGAGCAGAGTTTTTCGACGAGTTCAGTCATATCAGCCGCCCAGTCTTATCATCTCATCGATGCACTTTCTTGCATCAGCGATGAGCTGGTCTTCCATGAGTATCTCAAAAGCCTCACCGTTATCCATGCCGCAGAGTGTGTTGTACACATCGGGGAGAGTGGTGAGCTTCATATTGCGGCAGACAATATCCTTAGTGACAGGATAGAATTTCTTATCGGGACATTCGTACTGCAAGTGCTCGGAAATGGAGGTCTCAGTACCGATAATGAATTCCTTGTGGTCGGATTTCTTAGCGAACTCCATGATACCGCTGGTAGAGCCGGCATAGTCAGCCAGTCTTACAACAGCCGGAACGCATTCCGGGTGAACGAGGAAGAGGGCATCGGGGTGTTCCTCCTTAGCCTTCATGACCTCCTTGGGAGTAATAGCGGCATGGGTCGGGCAGCCGCCGTGGAGGAGCTTGATGTCCTTCTCGGGGATCTGCTCCTTTACCCATGAGCCGAGGTTGCAGTCCGGAATAAACAGTATCTTATCGGTATCCAGAGCCTTTACGATCCTGAGGGCGCTGGACGAGGTAACGCAGACATCACATACGGTCTTGAGGGAAGCCGTGGTATTGATATAAGCCACAACGGTACGGTCGGGTTCCATTTCCCTGAGCTGGGAGATGAGTTCCTTGTCCATCTGTTCAGCCATAGGGCAGCCGGCATTTTTGTTTGCGAGGAAGACGCGCTTCTGAGGTGAGAGCATTTTAGCGGTCTCAGCCATGAAGTGAACGCCGCAGAAGATGATATTTTTAGCATCAGTCCTGGTAGCGTCCACACTGAGCTTGTAGCTGTCGCCGGTGAAGTCAGCGATCTCCACGATTTCGCGCGCCTGATAGCTATGAGCAAGAATAGCGGTATCGGTCTCTTTTTTGAGCTTGATTATTTTATCCTGTAATTCACGAACAGTCATAAGAATACTCCTTTTACTAATTGGCGTGAAGGCAAGGTCATGGGACTCTCTGCGTTCAACACCTTATCATTGTGATTATACCACATTCTACAGAATATTGCAAGGAAAACAGTACGTTTTTGTGAGAAAGCGGAAAATTTTCATTGCGGAGAAAAATTTTTCCGGATATACAACGGTTTTCCGTTGGAACCGTGGGTTTTCCGCGCCACTTATGGGAGGACTGCGAAACTCCCGGAAGGAGGAAGCTATGGAAATATATGCAGAAGGAAAAAACATACCCACCTATCCCTTCGGAAGTCTGTTCGTACAGGGAGAGCAGTTCGCGGAGGAGATATTCTTCATAGTGGACCGTTTCTACAACGGCTACGACCTTGCCGAAGCAGCATTCTGTATGCGCGGACTCACAGATGAAGGCTGGGAGGTGCAGCAGACTGTGCGCATAGCGGAGACCGGTGAGCAGAAGCTGAAGCTGAGGTGGCTGGTGAACGAAGATTTTACCATCAATTCCGGCATACTGTGTCTGGAGATGCGTGCTGATCTTGACAACTATCTGATACTGAAGTACATCATGCAGCCGATAATCGTCCGTCCCACCATCAATGGTGAGAACGGACCGCTGCCGGATACCGTCGAGCAGGTGATACAGGCGATAAACGAGGCATCGGCACAGGGACTTGAGGACATACAGAGTGCTATCGACAGCTTCGACATATCCGCTGTGGAGGAGCGTATCGACACCGTGTTACCGCAGGCTGAGATACTCGTAGCCCGTCCGGAGGTCATACCGATGAAGCGCAGCGAGTACATCGCAGCACAGCACAAGCAGAATGCACTATATGTAATTACGGAGGAGGATGTGTGATGCAGGGAACAGGAACTTTCGGGGATCCGTACATAATAACGACTGCGCAGGAGCTTATGAATATGTGCTTTTCCGGCAGCTCCGGAGCGCATTTCGCACTGGGTGCGGATATAGACTTCAACGGCTGCTATGGCGGAGATGTTCCTGAGACGATACAGACCGACTGCGCCGAGCTGGACGGCAGGGGACACAAAATACGCAATATCTTCATATCACGTCCCGGACAGACGGTATCACTGTTCACGCTGCTGGGCGACATAAGGATCCACGACATCTCATTTGAGAATCTGCGGATGTCAGGCACTACGGTATCTCTGCTTGGCGGAGACGGAGTAAGCGCATACGTGTACAGATGCACATTCTGTTTCAGTGTGACTACAGGATCAGGCTACACGTACAACCACTCTCTCGTCAACTTCCGCAGCGTAACTACCGGTGTGGAGCTGTGCAGCTTTGTGGGCAGGATAAGCCAGTACAGACAGCTGACATGGATGATAGGCGGCGATATTCGCGGCTGCCAGTGGGATGTGGACATAATCGCTGCCAATTTCGGTTCGGTCAACCTGAGCAGCAGCGAGCCGGTGTTTGACGGTACAGCACTTACGGATTGCAGCTTCCGCGGAAATCTTACCATGACCGGCACATCTTCAAGCTCAAATTATCTGCATATGTCGAAGTACAGCTATTTCACCAACTGCATCATAATGTTCTGTGCAATAACGAGGATCAATCTGAATCTACAGAGCTATGTACTGTCGCGCTGTATCGTAAACGATGAGAAGAAGGGCGATATGTCACTGGGAGTAAACGCGATGGTGAGCAAGCTGACTGATGCACAGTGCCGTGATGCGGTATATCTGCGCTCCATCGGATTCGACTGCGCGGAGGGGTGAGGTATGGGATTTGTGATAATCGAAGGACGCAGCGGAGGCTATCCCTGCATTCCCCAGCTGCCGGAGCTTGACAGCAGCTTCGCCATGAGAGCGCCCTATCCGAAGGGCTATCCCGTTGCAGCATCGGGACAGATACCCAAGCCGTCCATAGGCACAGAGGGTACGGAGGTGGCACTGTCCATGCTGGTAAGCGGCGGAAAGGTGCCGCACAGCCTGTACTGGAATGGTGCAAGGATAACGGCGGTATACCTGAATGAGAAGGAGAAACTGAGAGTGTTCGTGCTTTGATGCATCAACTTGGTACAAAATGCTGAAAAAGACTTGAAAAGCGTTGATAGATATGGTATAATGAATGCAAACGCATTCATTATAATTTATCTAAATGCCCTTGCAGATACGCAAATCGGAGATTTGCTCCCTGCATATCGGGCAAT
>CADBNS010000155.1 GCA_902796065.1 Ruminococcus flavefaciens | reverse complement strand
TCGCCCTTCAAGGATTTTTAACGCAGTCACCGGCAAAATTTGACGAAAAGACGTGCATGAATCCCTATGTGGACAGGTTCTCAGTCTCTGTTATCATCATAAGCCTCCAAGCAAAACACTCATGGCACTTCCGCAGCAATTGCAGAAGTGCCATGTAACGATAATTATACATCAGGCAACGCCAAACAAAGCCCACCTTACAGTTTTGTACTGTACGGTGCTGCCATTACTTTGTAAGTGAGATCCTTCGTGCGACCTCATCTGTCAGGGCATTGAAGTATACCTCAGAGTCAATCTTTCCGTACTCCTCCTTATACTCCGCCCATGTTGCGTCAAAATCGTCGCTCATTACGACCTGCGGCAGATACTTATGCTTGAGCTTGTCCAGCTGTCCCATCACCTGTCCGGCAGGAGTTGAATCATTCAGACCGTTGTTAAACGACCACATCGGGTACCACGGTGTATTCTCCGGAGCCTTATTGAGCATCTCAACATAGGTTTTTGCTCCGTATGCGTCAAAGCACTCCTTGATAGCGGGATCAAGTCTGCTGTAGTAATCATCAGGCTGATAAGCAGGGCAGTAAGCGTTGATACCGTCCGGTGCCATGCCGAAGTAGTAAGGCAGATAGCCGTACATACAATGATGCTTCTCTCTGTAGCCCGGCTCTGCACCGGCAGCTCTCTGCTCGTCGGTGATATAGAACACGCCGTCCTTGTCCACGCTGTAGTCTACGCCCTCAATGCCCCAGAATCTGAGCAGAAGTATCTCAGGTGAAAGCAGATCGTTCAGGAATTTTACAGCTGCTTCCGGATCTGTGCAGCTCTTGGTTATTACAGCACCGGTGGAAGCATTGAACTCATTGACTGAGTGGTAATGCTCCTCGATACCTTCCTTTATTACAGCACCAATAGGTATGTATGAATCCTCCGGATCCAGCTCGCGGTCAATGGAGTCAAAGTTCCATTTCTGATCGACTATTCCCAGAACTCTGCCGGTCTTGAGTTTTTCGTAGTACTGCTCTGAGGACATCATGAACGTACTCTGATCGATAATGCCCTTATGGTACTCCTCATTCAGCTTTCTGAACCACTTCTCCGCAGTCGGTGACAGATTGTAGTCGATAGCCTCGTGGGTAACGGGATCAACTATACAGCAGCCATCATTCGGGTATCCGTCCAGGAACATCGGCGGATTATCGAGGCTGAAGAACATGGAATCATTGGCAAGTATCTCATAGCCGATATTCGGCTCTCCGTTTTCGTCAGTGGGATTTTCCGCGAGATACCGCTCAATGAGGTCGAAATAATCGTCCATAGTCACGATCTTCGGATAACCAGCCCATTTCAGGACTTTCAGCTGTATCCAGAACGCCTCACCGGTGTGGTTAGGGTTGGTATCCTGGAGGTAGTAGCTTGAAAACAGCGGTACGCAGTAAACGTGGCCATCTGCGGCGCGAATTCTGTTCCACTCGCTTTCGCTGAAGAACCCTCTGAGGTAGGGGTAATCGTCCCAGTAGTTATCTATGGGCACAAGAGCACCTGCATCCAGCAGCTTCTGATAGTTCGGTGCATCAGGATACATGAGGTCCGGATACGCATTCTGCACCAGCATATCGCCGATGACTGCATTAACATCCTCACGCTCGTCCAGCCATGTTTCCTTGCACATCGCACCGGTCTTTTCCGCAATGAGCTGCTGTATCTCATTATTCTCGTCAAGCGGCGTACCGGTCGTAGCAAAGAGACTGCTGAACACCTTGATTTCCTTATTCGACGTTTCATTGGTCTGAGACTCAGGCTTTTTGCTTCCGCCGCAGCCTGTTGCTGACAGCATCATAACTGCTGCTGTCAGAAAGCTGAATGCTCTTGTACGTGTCATTATTCATCCCCCGTTTCCATATTGATCTGAATACTTATAGTCATCTGAAATCCGCTCTTATTTGATATTTCAGCTACCGCATCGTCTCCGAAGCAGTGCTTTATCCTGTAGTACGGATTGTAGATACTCCTTCTGTTGAACGAATATTCATCACTGATATTCGCATCTTCAAATATTGCCTGAAGTTTCAGGATACGCGCAGCAGACGGTCTGACATCGTTCTCATAAACCAGCTCGATCCTGTTTCCGGGGCTTCTGAGTGTGATCTTCGGATTACCCTCTGAATGGAACAGCTGATCCGCCAGCAGCACCAGCGAATAAGCCGGCACCATTATATCCTTTTTCAGGTCATTTGCGATCTCAGCATGAGCAGTTCTGTATTTCTTGACCAGCTTATTTATAATAGCACCTTCGCGGACAAGTGAGATCATCTCAGCGTCGTCATCTATGGCAATGTCAGGGTAAAGCTCATCTACCAGCAGTTCAGCATCAAGGCGCATAGCCGTTGTGAACAGCTTGCTGTAGTCCTCAGTCTTTTCGCGGAGAGCATCACTGCTCCTGATAAATTCGCTGCTTCCGACCTTCATGCTGTCCGACATGGAAATACACAGATCGATCATTTCGCTGATCTCGTCAGTTCCCTTCTGAATGTCCTTCATTTCCACAAGATCGCCCTTTTCAGCATAGATCTTCTTTGCCGCATTGATACGATCCACCATATCTTTACTGATCGTGCGGCTTACAAAGAACAATACAGCCGTCATTGCCAGGAACAGAGCCAGTATAGGCCATATCACCACCAGCAGCGACATCAGTGTACCGCCGTCCGCTCTGGAGTAGTACTCTATGTCTGCGGAATAGTAATTCTTCGTGAAGCACTCGAAGTCCTGTGTTATGGCAATGGAGTCAAGATCATTCTTATCTCTGTTGCTGTATATGACTGTACCGCCGCTGACTATGTAAAGCTGACCTTCAAAATCCATGGAATCGATGTAGTTCTTCATCAGGTTCACATTAATATCCAGCTTCAGATAGCTCTTGCAGTTTGTTGTACTGATCTTTCGTATCAGAGACATCGCGCCTGTCTGTGGGTCGCAATAGAGAATGAGAGTTTTGTTGAGCTTATTATAAGCGTTATACCAGCCTGCGTCCTTCACGGTATCCAGCTGTATAACATCAGTTCCGGACATTATCGTCGGATTATCGGTAAACAGAGTATATCTTCGTATAAGGTTCGTTTCTGCAATCGCCAGCGGATTGCTCTGGTGGAACTTATAGAACGCATCGTAATACTCCTGTGTATCCTTGTAGTTATAGTCAAGGAATTCAAACAGTTCCTCATTGTTATACAGTTTTCCGGCGATGGAAACGCCGTTTTCAATTGCCATTTCCATTAGCTGTTCCGTTGAGGTTATCATCAGTTTTTCATTTTCCTTGAACTTATCCTGCCTTATGAAATAAGCATTCAGCACCATTGCCGCAGCCATTGTAAGTGCGGCTGTAAGAGCTACAGAACAGATCAGCAGGGCTTTAGTGCGTATATGCAGATTTGAAAACAGCGACACTCTGTTATTGACTTTTTCTTTTTTCTTTTTCAAAGTAAGTCCTCCTGTATGCATCAGCGGTCAGGCATCTGCAGAAGCGCTTTCAGCTCTGCCTTCTTTATGTACATATTCTCCTCAGCTTCTGCCAGTAAGGCATCATAATCAAAACTTCCCTTTGCATAGGCGAATCCATACGACAATGCACATTTTATAGAATCGGTGCTGCGGTTGAGCAGATAGGGTTCGTCCTGCATGATCTTTTCCACCATTCTGTCTATACTGCGGTATGTGCATTCCGTCATTACCAACAGGAACTCATCACCGCCCATACGGAAGCAGTAATCATTTTCTCCGTGCAGTCCCCTGATATATTCAGCAGCGTGTTTAATGACATGATCTCCGCTTTCATGGCCCAGAGTATCGTTCATGAGTTTCAGATTATTCACATCAAAGTATATGATACATATAGACTTGCAGTTCTTGAAGAATTCCTCCATGCTGTGATAGCTTCTCTTGTTGTAAACCTGCGTCATTCCGTCATGATTAGCGTCGAACAGTGCCTTAGACAGTGAATCGGTACTGCTGTTTATCTTCTGGAACACATTCTGCATCGCGGAACTCAGCTGACCCACCTCATCAACGCGGTCTGTACCCAGCTGCGAAGCATAATGCATAACATCGTTTTCGCCGTGCTCCACGGTAAATCTGCGCAAGGTATTCGTGATCTCCTCCAAAGCGGCAAAAAGCTTAGTATCCATATATCTTACGATAAGTCTTGCGATAACAAGACCTATTATCAGCATGAACACATAAACGAGAGCGATCAGAGGCATATACTGCTTAACGAAATTGTCCCTTATTTCAACGACGATATATCCAGCAAGCATATCATCGACCGTTCTGCACGGCCTGAAATACAGCACCACATCGCCGCATTTAAGGGATATGTCATTTCTTCCGTTGATAAGCTCAGCCTTTACCGGACCGGTATAGTCGCTATACTCCAGTTTATCTCCAAGATATGCTCCGTTTGTATCATATATATATGTACCGCCGCTGTTGTTGAAGCTGATGAGAGAGACTCTTTCAACAGCTTCTGCGTTGCTTCGCTGATAACGTGCCAGACGGTCCTGAATATCCGTATAGCTTATAGCAGGAATACGTGTAGTCAGAATATCCCTTGCAATATCAGGATCAACGGTTATCGATGCAAAATCCAGTGCGGCATTAGCCATATTCTTCTGCTGTCTGAGATTCAGTCCGCGCAGGACAATAAAAGTCAGGAGAAAGCAGAATAAAACAAACATTGCCATTACGAGAGTGAAGGCAGTGCTTACGTTATTTCTGATAGATTTTTGCATATCAAGCTCCAATAAAAGTTTTCCACAGTCTTATGCAGACTGTGCTCTGTCATTAATCCCATTTCATTATCCGGCAAGAGCCGGATGTATAACATCTCTACACTAATTTTACTACATTAATCATGATTTGTCAATGCTCAGAGTTGATTTTTTTAGTAATATTGCAATTTTCTTATACTATTTGTTATAGTTCGTGAGTTTTTTATTTTATTTTTTTGCAAAAATGTCATTATCGATTGACAATGGTTTTTCTGTGTGTTAAAATAGAGTTATAAGAAAAAGCAGTTCGGTCATATTATTATGACAGATCAATACTATAGGTGATGCATATGACATGGACTTACATCTGCATCCTTTACCTGTCTGCTTTCTTTATTCTCGGAGGCTATCTTTACTGTAAGCACAACTCAAAGAAAATAGCTATAGTCAGACCTGTAAAGCGGCTGCTGCTTTCAAGTGCCGCTGCTATCTGTGCCGCTGCCACCGCCACTTTCGTCAGCGGACGGATCGCCGCCCTGACTGCCTACGGAGTCTACTATATCTTCATCGACATAATGATGATCTCACTGATAGTTTTCGTAAGACAATACACAGGTATAGGATCACACATCAAAACTGAATATAAACTCATGATAGCAGGAACAGTTATCGATGCTGTTATAATGATATACAATATCTTCACAGAAAAGGTATTTTCCATATCTCAGACCACCGATTCCAAAGGCTTCCTGTTCTGGGAGATAAGCAAGCGTTCGGGTATGCATTTATATCATCTGATATTCATGTATATATCCGCAGCCATTGCTGTCTGTATACTTACCTACAAAACAATAAGTACTCCGAAGCTGTATAAGGTGAAGTACGCAAGCATACTGTTCACTATGGGCATTACTATGCTCCTGCACATCTTCTACCTCCAGCTCCACACCCAGTACGACTACTCCCTGCTTGGATTTACCGCCACAAGCCTGGTAGTACCATTCTTCTCTCTGGTATATATCCCGAGAGGTCTCAGTGAAAGACTGCTGTTCTTCTCTGTTGCCAATATGAAGGACGGTATCATATGCGTGGATATGTATGGCAACTGCGTCCACTACAACGAAGCTGCCAAGCGCTTCTGCAGCAACAGCGATGACCCGTATGCTGTGGATAAGCAGGCTAAAAGATGGCTCTCAGAGAACTTTGAATCCGATAATCTCTGGAGTGCTACCCGCCATATCGAAGGTCAGGACAGATACTACGACATTGAATTCAAACGTTTCTTCGATGAGCAGAATCAGTGTATCGGTTCGTTCTTCATACTCCACGACAAAACCGACGACTACAACCGATTCGCCGCAGAGCAGTACCACAAGAGCCACGATGCACTTACCGGCATATATAAGAAGGACTTCTTCTATAAGTCCGTTGAGGCTCTTATCAATGCCTCACCCGGCAAGCAGTTCTACATCGTTTCAACTGATGTCAAGAACTTCAAGATGATAAACGATATATTCGGCATGGAAGCAGGCGACTCCCTGCTGAAGCTCATTGCGAGTATCACCGCTTCCATCGCGGACAATAACGGCTGCGCATACGGAAGACTTTCCGGAGACAGATTCGCAATGT
>CADBNS010000154.1 GCA_902796065.1 Ruminococcus flavefaciens | reverse complement strand
CCCCGTGAACCATGTCAGGCGGGAGACCGAGCAGCATTAAGCGGATTGTTTTGTGTGCCGCAGCAAGCCTGCACATCTATGTTCCGGAATTTTTTTGAACCGGAGGAGGATCGTATGAACTATCTCAAATACCTGTTCCGGAGATTTACCCAGAACCTGCGGAAGGCTGCTGCTGCTGCCTTAAGCTCAGTTACGGTGATCATCGTTATACTGCTGTTCGTCATGTCTCTGACTGATGTTCCGCATATGTTCAGCTTTGCGATGGGTTTCTTCCTGGCGGTAGTGGGTCTGATATTCGTTTTCGGCATTGTCTTTATGATGCTGCCGGCGCATAGATACGACTCCGATATTATCGGCAGGAATTTCACAGGTCCCTCCAGAATGGCAAGACTCTTCCGCAATAGCGTCGAAGCTATCTTCGCACGCAGGGTCAATTACGCGCTCAACGGCTTCATGAAGCTTGATGAGAAGTACTCTGATTCCATGAATAACGACGAAAAGGCACTAACCGCCTTCTATACCGGCAGATGCTACGACCTCATGCGCTATTACCCCAATGCGTCACGCTATTACGACAAAGCCGCTTCCCTCGGCATGAAAACCGACGTCCTCACTATGCTGATAGCACGGTGCAGGGGCGAAATGGGCGATATGAAGGAAGCTAAGGCTATCTATGATACCATCGACAGCAAGTGCCCCCTCAGTATGTTCGTGCGCACTGACATCGGCAGACTGTATCTGCGCCGCAATGATGCGGAAAATGCACTGAAATGGTATCAGGAATCCATCGATAACCACGAAAACTACGCAGAAGCTCTCGGAGGCGCAGCTGTCGCCAACGTTATGCTCCATAATTTCGATAAAGCCGCAGAGCTGTATCAGGCGGCTCTGCTCAACCATATCCCGGACCCCAACAGCTATTCCGCTTACTATAAGCTGACGCTGGAGGCTGCCGAAAAGGAGGCTGCCAGAAAACAGGCGGCTGCGGCAGAAAAGGTCTGAATATCCGTCAGGAGGCAGATAATGTATAAGGCTCTGTACCGCAAGTGGAGGCCGCTGACTTTCGATGACGTCATCTCTCAGCAGCATATCACGGATACCCTGAAAAATCAGATAATCAGCGGTAAAACAGCTCACGCATACCTGTTCACCGGCTCACGGGGCACCGGTAAGACCACTTGCTCGCGTATCCTCGCAAAAGCCGTGAACTGTCCAAATATGAAAGACGGCAATCCCTGCCTTGAATGCGACATCTGCCGCGAAGCCGAGGAAGGCTCTCTCACCGATATAGTGGAGATCGATGCAGCCTCCAACAATGGCGTCGATGATATACGCGACCTCCGCGACGGTGCGGTGTATACTCCCGAGCGGTGCAGCTATAAGATATACATCATCGATGAGGTGCATATGCTGTCTAACGGCGCTTTCAATGCGCTGCTGAAAATAATGGAGGAACCTCCGCCGTATGTCAAGTTCATACTGGCAACTACTGAGATACACAAGGTGCCGGCTACTATCGCCTCACGCTGCCAGCGGTACGACTTCCGCAGGATAAGGCAGGAGGATATAGCCGAAAGACTGGCGTTTATCGCCGCACAGGAGGAGCTTTCCCTCACAAGGGAGGGCGCTGAGATGATAGCACGTATCGCTGACGGCGGTATGCGTGACGCAGTTTCGCTGCTGGATCAGTGCTCAGTGTGTGCGGAGAAAATAACCGCGGAGACCGTCTCCGCAGCTGCCGGTATCGCTGGCAGGGACTATCTGTATGAGATACTTGAGGCTATCGTGGATAATAATGTACCTGCGGCTCTGTCTGTTGTTGACAGGCTGTACGATATGTCCAAGGACCTCACAAGGCTCTGCGAAGAGCTTATCATGCAGATGAGAAATGTCATGATAATCAAGGTCACACCGCAGAATGCCGACAGCCTTGTCATCGGACTTCCGGACGAGCTGAAACGGCTGCATGATATTGCTGACAGGTCTGAACTGAACGCTGTCATGCAAAGACTGGATACCCTCCAGCAGTGCCGCGAGCGCATGATGAAGGTGCTGAATACCCGCGTGGAGTTTGAAATGGCTGTGATAAGACTGTGCAGTCCGGCTCCGGTGAATAACAGTGCAGGTATTGACAATTCTGATATTTATGATAAAATAAAACAGTTGGAGAGGAAGATAGCTTCCGCTCCGGCAGCAGCTCCCGCGGCTCAGCAGAAGCCGGAGGAGGTGCTCACAGCAAAGAATCCGGTACAGGAGCCTGCACCCAATGTGGACATAAAGAAGCTCCGTCCGGAGGACATGAAGCCCTGCGATAAATGGGAGGATATACTGGAGGAGTTCCGGAATATCAACCCTGCCGTTGCCGGAAGCCTTGAGGGCTCTGTGGCACAGGTCGCAGGAAATGTACTCTTCATCACCTCACAGAACCGGTTCTTCATGGACCTGTTCAAGCAGGCGGATAACGCAAAGTCGCTGGGTGAGGCGATAAGGCGCGTCATGGGCGAACGCTACGCTATACGCGCAAGGTGTGCAACTACCACGGCTCAGCAGAAAAGCATGGCTGAGCAGCTGCTGAAAAAAGCTCAGAACAGCAACATAGAATTAGCTGTTGATAATAAAACCATTTAAGTATAAAGGAGAAATAAGCAATGAAAGCAAGAATCCCAAAGAATAACGGCGGAGCTCAGAATATGAACCAGATGATCCGACAGGCTCAGAAGATGCAGGATCAGATCACAGAGCTCCAGGAAGATATTGAAGCAAGAGATTTCACAGCTACTGCCGGCGGCGGTGCAGTTGAGCTCGTAATGACCGGTAAGAAGACTATCAAGTCTCTGACCCTCAAGCCTGAGATCGTTGATCCTTCTGACATCGAGATGCTCCAGGATCTCATCATCAGCGCTGTAAATGAGGCTGTTAACAACATCGAGACTACTACTGAGAACGAGATGAGCAAGATCACCGGCGGTGTTTCTCTTCCCGGACTCTTCTGATAATGGCTGACCATAATGCTCTTCCGCTGGTGATACTGGCGGAAAAGTTCGCGTCACTCCCCGGTATTGGCATGAAGTCCGCACAAAGACTGGCATACCATGTCATGTCAATGGATCAGGACGCTGTTGAGGACTTCGCTAAGGCTCTGCTGGACGCTAAAAAGAATGTGCATTGCTGTAGTATCTGCCAGAATCTCACCGAGCGTGAGGTCTGTCCGATATGCGATGACGATGAGCGCGATAAGAGCGTCATCTGCGTTGTGGAGAGCCCCAAGGACGTCACCGCCTTTGAACGTACAAGGGAGTTCGGCGGCGTTTACCATGTGCTCCACGGACTGCTGTCACCTATGGACGGGATAACTCCCGATAAGCTCCGTATCAAGGAGCTGCTGGCGCGTATAGCCAAAGGCGGTGTGGAGGAGGTCATAATGGCTACGAATCCGACCGTTGAGGGCGATGCTACTGCGCTGTATGTCGCAAATCTGCTGAAGCCGCTGGGCGTGAAGGTGTCACGGCTGGCGTTCGGACTGCCGGTGGGCGGTATACTGGAATATGCGGACGAGGTGACCCTGTTCAGGGCGCTGGAGAACCGCAACACTATGTGAATTAGACCCGGAGGCTCAGGCTTCCGGGTTTTTGATTTGCGGTGATGATGAGATCCGACTCTCAACAGGTTTCTACACAGTTTCAACAGTTGAATATGTTGAAAACATTTCCCTTGACATCTGTCCCGAAAAGTTATATAATGAAAATGTATAATTAATTTTGCTTTGCGCTCAGGATTTATATAGAAAATGCCGCAAATGCAGATCGGAGAGTATTATGGACCATCTCGAAAACAGAGAGCTTTCCTGGCTTAAATTCAATAAACGCGTCCTGGAGGAGGCTGTCGATCCCTCTACCCCTCCGCTGGAGAGACTTTCGTTTTCTGCTATATATCAAAGCAACCTTGACGAATTCTTCATGGTCCGCGTCGGATCGCTGTCCGATGCAGCCGTGAATCACCCGAAAAGACGCGACAGTAAGACAAATATGACCCCAGCTCAGCAGCTTGATGCGGTGTTCACTCAGGTTCGCCGTATGCAGCCCGATGTTGAGGAGGCATTCCGCAAGAATGCCCGAGAACTCAATGCAGCAGGCTTCCAGCACGTTACTTTCGACTCCGCAACGCCTGAGGAGCTGACCTTCCTTGAGCTCTATTTCAAGCGCGAGATAAAGCCGTTTATATCCGGTATCGTCATAAACGATGCCCTGCCTTTTCCGTTCCTCAAAAACAAGGAGCTCTACGCCGCTGTTCAGCTCAGCGACAAAAAAGGCATCGCACTGGGCATGATACCCATTAATCATGACCACAGCGAACGCATTATCCAGCTTGGCAGCGGCGGAAAACGCTTTATCCTTGAGGAGGAGGTCGTGCTGAGATACGCTCACTTGATGTTCAAGGGCTATAAGGTGCTGGACAGAGCCGTTATTCGCATAACCAGAAGTGCCGATATTATGGTATCCGGCAAGGGTGCGGACTTCCGCGAGCGTATGGAGGAGCTGGTCGTGAAGCGCAAGAAGCTGGCGCCTGTACGCCTTGAAGTGCGCGATGAGTTCAGCCGTGAGGCTCTGGACTACATCTGCCGCAAGCTGAAAATAAAGTCCGCCAATGTGTTCAACTCACACATTCCGCTGGACCTCTCCTACCTCTTCCAGCTTCAGGATATGGACGATTCTCCTGCACTCCACTACATTAAGCGCATACCCCAGAAGTCCGCTATGCTCAGCGATTCCAAGCCGGTATTCGCTCAGGTGAAGGCGAAGGATATACTTCTGAGCTATCCCTTTGAGTCCATGACTTCGTCATTTATCAGACTGCTGGAGGAGTCTGCATCCGATCCAAAGGTCACTTCCATAAAGATAACCCTCTACCGCCTTGCAAGGAACAGCAAGGTCATAAGTGCGCTGTGCAGTGCCGCAGAAAACGGCAAGGACGTACTTGTAATGATCGAGCTGCGGGCGCGTTTCGATGAGGAGAACAATATAGAATGGTCGAAGATACTCCAGAATGCTGGAGTTAAGGTGATATACGGACCCAAGGACTACAAGGCGCATTCAAAGCTGCTGCTCATCACCCGTAAGGCGTCCGGCGGCAGGTTTGACTACGTTACCCAGATAGGCACCGGAAACTACAACGAAAAGACTGCAGCTATATATACCGACCTTATGCTGCTTACCGCCGACAGGGACATCGCTGCTGATGCGGAAGCCGTATTCAGCGGTCTCCAGAACGGCACCTTCGTGGAGCATACCCGTAAGCTGCTGGTATCTCCGCTTGCCCTGCGTCCGCAGGTGGTGGAGTATATCGACCGACAGATAGCCATTTCACGCTCCGGCGGAGATGGATATATCGCTGCGAAGATCAACTCACTGTGCGACAGGGTGATCATCGACAAGCTCATTGAGGCTTCACAGGCAGGCGTAAAGATCGAGCTGGTGGTACGTGGCATATGCTGCCTTGTTGCCGGTGTTGAGGGATATTCCGATAACATCACCGTCCGCAGTATCGTGGGACGCTTTCTGGAGCACAGCCGTATTTTCATATTCGGCAAAAAGGGTCCGGAGCAGAAAATATTCATCGGCTCTGCGGACTACATGAGCCGTAATACTATACGCCGTGTAGAGGTGGCGGCTCCTGTTGAGGACGAGCGGCTGAAACGGCGTATCCGCGAGATGTTCAGCATATTCATGGCGGATAACGTAAAAGCTCGGGTAATGCAGAGTGACGGCAGCTATGTCCGCGCCGAAAGAAAAGATGGAGAGGCTCTGCTGAATTCGCAGGAGTATCTGTTCGATGAAGCCTGCAAGCGCCTTGAGGTGAAGCAGGCAAGGCAGGCACGAATGAAAACTATCCGAGAAAAGAAGAAATAACCGGCTGTATACTGCCTTTGCTGACCGTGTATAGGCACTGCGTACATATAAACACTTGTCAGTACTTTTCTTCTTTGACACACATACTTTTATCAAATACTTGAAAAACTCACTAAAATATGATATAATGAATGCATACGCATTCATTATATATTATCTGAATGTCCTTGCAGATACGCAAATCAGAAATTTGCTCCCTGCATATCGGACAATTATATCATAACGCTGACGCTTTTATGATATAATAAATGCATACGCATTCATTATATATTATCTGAATGTCCTTGCAGATGCGCAAATCAGAGATTTGCTCCCTGCAAATCGGACAATTATATCATAACGCTGCACTTTTATGATATAATATCCTTACTGAGTGCCTTTGCACTCACTATGATATACATTCCGCTTTATTGCGGAGGGAATGAAAGGAGCTTCCAATGCTCCGCAAGAGGATTTTTTATGATAGGTTTCTATAACTACACTGTTATTCTTACATATATGAGCCTCGTGTCGTCCGTTATCGGCATCTTCCTTGCCTTCGGACTGTGCGGCGGCGTCTCTCATCCGGAATACGCTATTGTATGCCTTATGGTGTCCGGACTGTGCGATATGTTCGACGGAAAGGTCGCACGTACCAAAAAAAACAGGTCCGAGCAGGAAAAGAAATTCGGCATACAGATCGATTCACTGTGCGATGCGGTATGCTTCGGAGTTCTGCCGGCTGTGATAGGCTACTCTGTCGGCATGGATTCATGGTGCGATGTGCCTGTACTTGTGCTGTTTCCGCTGTGTGCGGTGATACGTCTTGCCTACTTCAACGTAGCTGAGGAGGACAGGCAGAAAAAGACCGCTGAGAACCGCAAGGTCTATGAGGGACTTCCGGTCACAAGCGTGGCATTGATACTCCCGCTGATATACAGCTTCCACAAGGACATCGGTCATGAGCACTTCCCGCTGGTCTATGGCGGTGCACTGTTCCTTATCGCTATCGCCTTCATCACACGCTTCAAGGTGAAGAAGCCGGGCATCAAAACCATGTTCAGCTTTATCGGCATCGGCGTACTGGAGCTGATATGGCTCATGTACAAGACTAAAACAAAGTGACAAACGGGCGGATCTTGAATCCGCCTGTAATTTTATATATAAGGAGAACTGCTATGAGCCTTAATGATACACCGTCAGGAGAAAGAATACATATCGGATTCTTCGGCAGGAGAAATGCCGGAAAATCCAGCCTTGTCAACGCCGTCACAGGTCAGGAGCTTGCGGTGGTCTCCGATGTGAGGGGTACTACCACAGACCCCGTATACAAGGCTATGGAGCTGCTGCCGCTGGGTCCGGTGGAGATCATCGACACTCCCGGCTACGATGACGAGGGTGCACTGGGTGAGCTGAGAGTGAAAAAGACCCGTCAGATACTTGCAAAGACAGATATTGCGGTGCTGGTGGTGGACAGCTCCGATGGTGAGACGCCCGTGGAGGCGGAGCTGAAAGAGCTGTTCCGCGAACGGGATATACCATTCATCACAGTGCTGAACAAGTCCGATATATCCGGAGTTTCCGCTTCCGGCGATGATACCGTGATCGTCAGCGCAAAGCAGGGGACAGGTATCAATGAGCTGAAGGAGCGTATCGCGTCACTTGCCGGAAATTCCGCAAAGGAGCGCCATATAGTGGCTGATCTGCTCTCTCCCGGAGATATGGTAGTCCTCGTAACGCCAATAGATGCGGCGGCTCCAAAGGGACGCATGATACTTCCCCAGCAGCAGACTCTCCGCGATATACTGGACGCGGACGCTATGGCTGCCGTGACTAAGGAGTTTCAGCTTGCACAGACATTGGAGAAGCTTGTCTGTCCGCCGCGCATGGTGATAACCGACAGTCAGGCATTCGGGTACGTAAGCAGGATAGTTCCGGAGAATGTGCCGCTGACCTCGTTCTCCATACTCATGGCGCGGTACAAGGGCTTTCTGGAGACTGCTGTCCGCGGAGCTGCCGCAATAAGCAGGCTCAGGGACGGCGATACTGTGCTTATCTCCGAGGGCTGTACCCACCACCGCCAGTGCGGTGATATTGGCAGCGTGAAGCTGCCGGCGCTGCTGAAAAAGTATACCGGCAAGGAGCTGGATATACAGCTCAGCTCCGGACGGGACTTTCCCGAGGACCTCTCCCGTTTCGGACTTGTGATACACTGCGGCGGCTGTATGCTCAATGAGCGTGAGATGGTCTACAGGCGGACTTCCGCAGAGCAGCAGGGTGTCCCGTTTACCAATTACGGCATAGCTATCGCCTGCATGAACGGCATACTCCGGCGCAGTCTCAGCATTTTCCCCGATCTGGCAGCAGAGGTATGAGAAACAGGATCGATACTGATCATGAGGAGGATATTACATTGAACGAATTATGTATGATAATAAAAGATATGGTCAAGCCGAATTTCATTAATATCAGAACATCTATCCAGACATATGACAGAGATGCGATATGCTGCGGCGCTCCGTGCTGGAGATGGGCATATCATGCACTTCATTCGGCGGATAAATGGTTTATAAACCCTTGCTTATATGATGAACCGCCGTTTCATGAAGAAGGTCTTGATAATCCTGACAAGCCGGCTTCGGTCATATTGTCAGATGAACAGCTTCTTGATTATCTTGACAGTGTTGAGCAGAAAACCTATGCGTATCTTGATTCCCTGACGGATGAAATGCTGTATGAATGTCCCGAAAACTGTGAGCATACGAGAATGGAACTGGTACTCCGGCAGTTCCGACATATTTCATTCCATACAGGTATGCTTAACGGACAGACAGCTGTGGCGACCGGAAAATTTCCGATGTGGGTCTCTCAGGCTGATAAATATGTTGATGACGGTATCCTTTTTGGCAGATACCGAAAAGGACAAGTGACGAAATGATCAGTATAAAAAATGCTTGGTATCTGGCTGAAGAATGTATTTTTTTCAAATCATGGTGACAAATCCCGTATTATGTGTTATAATAGTCTACGTGTTAAAAACTATTGCTTCCCCAATTAAACTTGGGGGAGTAATAAATACAGAAAGTGAGATCATATGAACAAATACAAAAAACTGGTCATGAATACCGGTGTGTTTGCGATTGGTGCTTTCGGCTCGAAAGTGCTGCTGCTGCTGCTCAACCGTCTGTATTCAAAATACCTGCCGCAGGATGAGTCCGGTCTGAAAAGCCTGATCGACACAATGATACTCTTCGTTCAGCCTGTATTCACCTTTGCATTGCAGGAATACCTCATACGCTTCGGTCTGGACAAGAACTACGACAAAAAGCAGGTGTTCAGCACTTCCGCCATTATCACCGCAGCCGGTATGGCAGTCATGGCACTGTTTACGCCGCTGCTGAGCATGATACCGGCATTCAGCTTCCTGAAAGGCTATAATCTGCTGTTTATTGTAATTGTTACGGCTTCGTCGCTGCGAATGCTGTGTCAGAACTTCGTGCGCTCCCGTGAGCTTGTGAAGCTGTTTGCACTGGACGGTATCCTTGCTTCGCTGACTATCGTTATTTTCAACGTCATATTCGTTGCAAAGCTCCATATGAGCGTAACAGGCTATATGCTGGCAGTTTGCTGCTCTGACCTGTGCTCTTCCATATTCCTGTTCATCATGGCTAAGCTCCATGAGTTCTTCAGCATACGCAGCTTCAGCAAGAACGTTGCATATGCTATGATGCGCTTTGCCCTGCCGCTGATACCTACTATCGTGATGTGGGCAAGTACAAGCCTCTCCGACCGCCTTTTCATCGCCAATATGCACAGCGATAACTACACGCTGGGACGCGGTGCCGCCGGTCTGTATATGTACGCGGCGATAGTACCGAATCTGCTGTCCATAGTCTCCACCATATTCTTCCAGGCGTGGAATATCTCCGCCATAACGGAGAACGACTCCGCAGACCGCAGCGAGTTCTACGAAAAGGTATACTCCGCATACGAGGCGATACTCTTCATCGGCGGTGCAGGACTGCTGCTGTTTGACAAGTTACTTGCAGCCATGGTCATCGACTACTCTGAGAATCCGGAGTACAAGGTCGCATTCCTCTATACTCCCATACTCATTGCGGCATCTGTATTTCTCTGCCTCGACCAGTTCCTCGGCAGTATCTACTCCGCAACCAAGCACAGTCAGAACTCCATGTGGACAGCCTTTGTGGCAGGCGGTGTGAACCTCGTGCTCAACTACTTCTTCATTCCGGCGTGGGGCATTCAGGGAGCTGCGTTGGCTACGTTCATGAGCTATTTCCTCTGCTTCTGGGTGCGCATCATCGATGCAAGGTACTATGTACCGTTCAGATTCAACGGATTGAAGCCGCTTATAAATACGGCGGTACTCATCGTCATGAGCCTGCTGATAATATACCAGATAAAGCTGTATCCGCTGTGGAATACGCTTCTGCTGGGAGCTGTAATGGCTTACAACTATAAGGCGCTGCTCACAACAGTTATGAAGCTGCTGAAACGTGAGGAAAACTGAGAACCTGTCCACATAGGGATTCATGCACGTCTTTTCGTCAAATTATGCCTGAAAATCCGTACATTTACCCTATGTGGACAGGTTCTGAATATGTTTCTGTGGGAGGGCTGATGCGCCCTCCCTTTTGTATGCATCAGACGGGTATGTACACCGCCGCAGCTGTGAGAACACTGCTCAAAGTCCATAATTGTGAAAATCTGACGAAAAAACACGCACCATGACGTCTAATCTATTGACTTTCAAGCATATGTAGTGTATAATTATTTGTACAGTGCTTTTACTGTTAAAAATAATATGATGTATAGATTAAAGGAGGAAAATATAATGGCTGGACAGGGTATGGGTGAGTACTGCGTTGACATCGTTATGTGCATCGACGCAACAGGTAGTATGGCTCCTATTCTTGACGAGGTAAAGAGAAACGCTATCTCTTTCTATGAAAAATTTATCGAATCTATGGACGAGAACGACAAGGAAGTTGAAACTCTCCGTATCAAGGTCATCGCTTTCCGCGACTATGGTGTTGATCCGGAGCCTATGGTCGAGTCTCAGTTCTTCAAACTTCCCGAGGACAATGACGCTTTCCGCTCATTCGTCAACGGTATAGAGGCTAAGGGCGGCGGAGATGTTCCCGAGAATGCTCTGGAAGCTATCGCTCTTGCACTTAAATCAGACTGGACCACTGAGGGCTCTAAGCGCCGTCATGTAGTCCTCGTATTCTCAGATGCTCCTGCACTCCCTCTTGGCGCACGCAAGGGTTCTGCCGGCTATCCGTCAGGTATGCCTGCTGATATTGCTGAGCTTGGCGCATGGTGGGAGGCTACCGACCAGTCTATGGGCAGCAACTATCAGGCTAAGGCTGGCCGTCTGGTCGCATTCGTTCCAAATGCTGAGCCGTGGACTGAGCTTCAGGCATGGAACAGATACTGGCCTGCATTTTCACCTGCCGGAACCGGTCTGCCGGATGTTGACATCCAGTCCGCTATCGACCTGGTAGTAGGCTCATTCTGATCGATGATCGTATATGACCGGTGCAGAGCGTTCTGCTCCGGTCATAATTTGTATATGGCAAAGGAGAAAAACTATGGAATTGACAGTTTACAGACAGTCCTCTAAGACCCGTCCGGACGGTACTGTGGTATATAAGGGAGAGGACGCCCTCCCCTATGTGGACGACAGCCTCATCATGGCTGCTGACGGACTGGGCGGTGCTGCGGCAATAAGGCACCAGAAGATAGCTCCTGAACTGTTTGACGCGGATAAGGTCGTTGACAAGCTGTTCAGCGGAGTGTATAACGATTATAATAATGATACGCTGATAAAATACGTTACCGATTCGTTCTTTGAGCTGTTCGCTGTCAAGGACTGCTATACCGATAACGTGAACAATATCAAGAAAAGCGGATATTTCGCCTCACGTATCGTTACTGCGATAGTACTCCACGACTTCCTCACCAATCCCGTGTTCAAGCCGGAGGTATTCTTCGATGCGCTGGCTAAGGAGGAAAACGAGGATGAGCGCAAAAAGGCTCTGGACAGGCTGGGTGCTTACTTCGCTGAGAAGATAAGGGCTGACCTGCGTAAAATTGCGGAAAATGCCAATCTGGTATATGAGTCATCATACTCCGGCATGGCTCTGCTGGGTACTACCCTGACTGCAACATATTACCATGAGCTGAAAGACTGCGTGGAAGCCATATACATTACAGCCGGAGATTCGCGCCCGTATATGTGGAGCGAAAAAGAGGGACTCTGCCAGCTTGTTGCGGACGAAGAGGGTCCCGACGGCGGTATGACCAACTACATCAAGGCTAACGATGACGATGAGGACGAAACTGATGATTTTACCATAAGCTGCAAGTATATGCGCTTCGATAAGCCCTGCGTACTGTTCAATGCATCTGACGGCTGTTTCGATTCCGCATATTTCGTGGGTCCTATGGCGTTTGAGCGCCTTATCCTCGAACAGGCAGGCACCTGCGCTTCCACCGAGGAACTCAGCCGCAAGCTCACAGATTTCTTCGCTGAGTACGGCAGACATGACGACAGCAGCACTATCGCCATGAAGTTCTTCGGATACCGCGATTTCTCCGATTTCCGCAATGCAGCTCAGAAGCGCCTGTCTGTCATCAACAGCAGGTATATCTCTCAGCTGCCGGATATTCTGGAGAACGACTATATCTCTGAGTTTGAAAAAAATACCGGTGAGGCAGGCAAGCGCCTTGACGCTATCCGCGTCAACCTCAGCGAGAATCCCGCTGTACAGGCTTACTGCGCACGTATGGTACACGATGATGTGGTGAGCAGAGTTCTGGCAGAGGGCAGCGATGAGCTGAAGGCTGCTGCTGCCAAGGCAGAGGAGTCCGCCGCAGCTGTACGCGATGTGGTACGGGGCAGCTTTGCAGAGTTCCTTGTACTTGCTCCGGAGGAGGAGGGCTTCGATGTGAAGTCCGCAGAGGAGATAGTGGAGATAGGCAAGGGCTGCCGTGTTCAGAGCGAGAGCTATATCAAGCAGCTTGAACAGCATAAGGCTGCCGTAGACGAGACCTCAAAGCAGCTCAGCTCCATTATTGCTGAACTCAGCGGTGTGGGCGTACCCAAGAGCCTTGAGGACTACGAAGCAGTTGCATTCACTGAGCTGAAAGGCTGCGAGGCTGCAATGAACAGCACTCTCGGCTTCCTGGACAGCATTCGCGCAGGAAAGAATAACGTGGTGAATACCATGCTCCAGCGCAAGGAGGAGTATCAGGACCGCAATCAGCGCCTTGCCGAGAAGAACGAAAAGGAGCTCCGCCGTTTCTGTGATCTGCTCATCGGGGGCAGGATAAAGACCGACGATGCCGCAGCTGAGAAGCTGAAGGGCGTTATTGAGCCGGCTATGGCTGACCATGCCGCTCTTGACAAGCTGGAGGGCGCTGCTGTAGCTGAGCTTTCCGCAAAGGCTGCCGCAGAGTACTGGGAGACTAACGGACGGAAGATCATCAGCGGCATAGCTGCCGGAGATACAGCTGGACTTCCCGGAATGCTGGTGGATATGGCAGAGGCAGCTCTCAAGGCTACCGAGAGCAGCGCTTCCGAACTGGAAAAGAAGGCTATGCTCCAGAAGAAACTTTTTGCAGACTATGACAAGCTGTATTCGCGCTATATGAGAGGTGACGAGGAATGATGATACACGGATATGAGCTGACCAGCGAATGGAAGAACAGCCAGTGCGGTCAGACAGCCATTGCCCAGAGAGGCGGAAAGAAGTACTTTCTGAAAAAGTATCAGACCCCTGTTGCACCTATAGATAACGGCACTCTTGATGCCAAGACCTTCGCCCACAACAAGGAGCTGTTCGAGAAATTTGTAGCTACTCGAAAGGGCGTGAATACCACTATCCGCACTATTGCCGGAGCCGGCGGAAATATCGTCATTCCCTGCGATGAATTCATCGAGGGTAACCAGTACGTTGAGGCTGCGGAATTCGTGGACGGAGCTATCAGCGATGACGAGACTGAGGCTGTTCTGGCATCGCTGTCCACTGATGTAAAGAAGCTGCTCATGCAGACTGCCGCAGGTGCGCTGTTCAGTGTGCACAGCAAGGGCATTATCCACAGTGACCTGAAACTGAAAAATGTACTTCTCGTGCGCAATAAGACAGGCAACTACGTGGCGAAGCTCATCGACTTCGACAGCAGCTATTTCATCGATGATAAGCCGGAAGAGATCGTCGGAACTATCGACTATTACTCTCCGGAGCTGGGCGAGTATGCCGATTCTGAGGACGACCGCGAGGAGATCGCTAAGAAGATCACCCAAAAATCGGATATATTCTCTCTTGGACTTATATTCCACTACTACCTCGCCGGAGCGCTTCCGGAAGCAGTATCCCTCACCGAGCGCCTTGAAAAGCGCAAGGCTAAGGGAAAGGTCGTTTACTGCTGGATAGTCCTCAACAGCGGCTGCGAGCTGAAAATAAGTCCGGAGATAAAGAGCCATAAATACGCATCACTCATACGCGATATGCTCAACAAGGATCCTGAGGCGCGTCCTACTGCATCGGAGGTGCTCAAGCGCCTGCGTGAGGCTGAGCCTGTTATAGAGGAGCCGTGGCCGGAGCATTCGCTCATACTTGACCGCGACGCTATGGCTAATGCCGGAGTGTGCGGAATGAAAAAGATAAACGCAGAGGGTAAGCACTCCTACCAGCTGATGTACGAGGACGGACGTTCCGCATCGGCTGAGAAGGACGATATAATCTCCCTCGGATTCATAAAGGTAACTGCTCCGTCAGGCTTCTGTGACCCGTGGCCGGAGCATGGTCTGGTATTCGACCTTGAACGCATCATGAGCCGTGGCTTCGTGTCCAGTGAGCGCAAGGAGATGGCAGGCGTAAAGGGATACAACTTCTACCGCGCCGACGCCAACTCTACCTTCTTCAAGCCTGAGATGCTCATAGCCATGAAGTACGCTCAGAAGGGTGAGCCTTCCGCATCACCTGCGCCAGAAACTCCGGCAGCTGCGCCAACTCCCGCACCGGCTGAGCCTGCACCTGCTATGGAGGCGGCTCCGGAAACTCCTGCGCCTGCACCGGAGCCGGCAGCTCCGGCGATATGCGAGCCGTGGGAGGAGCACGATATTGAGTTCGATGCGGACGGTATCAGGGCAAAGGGCTTCGTGAGATGCGAAAGAACATCTATGGGCGGAGTCAACGGATACAATTTCTTCACCGCTGACGGTACCTGTCGTTTCATCAGACAGGAAATGGCAGTTATCCAGAAGCTCGCAAGGAAGAAGAGCTGAAATAATAAAAATGAGCAGAAAGAGCGCTCCGCACTGCCGCAGTCCGGTAAGTGCACCGCTTTTTCTGCATATATGGAGGTATCACAATGAGCTGGGTTTGTCCTATGTGCTCTACATCTAACGAAGACAGCTTCACAAACTGCATGGTCTGTGACGCTCCTGCGCCTGCACCAGGAACTATCGACGGTGATGATCCGGAAGCTGTCTACAAGCACGGTATCGAAGCCTTTAACTCCGATGACTTCTACAACGCCTTCAACAGATTCAGTGAAGCTGCTGAGGTGGGTTATCCGCCTGCTGAGAATGAGGTCGGACGCTGCTATTACCTGGGAAAAGGTACCGAAAAGGACCTCGACAAGGCGTTTGAGTGGTTCAGCAGATCAGCTTCCCACGGCGACGCCTCCGGTCTGTATAACCTCGGCTGCTGCTATTACTACGGCAACGGCACTGTCAAAAGCTATACCTCCGCAGTGGAGTACCTCACAAAAGCCGCTGATATGGAACACGCCGGCGCTATGCTTGAACTGGGCAACTGCTACTACTACGGCAGGGGAGTTCCAAAGAATCTGAATACCGCCTACAGCTATTTCGCAAAGTCCGCACACGCCGGAAATCCGCCCGGTATGTTCAATGCCGGATTCTGCTGCGAGAACGGCAAGGGTACTGCTGCTGATCCTGCACTGGCGTTCAAGTTCTATACTCTTGCAGCCAACAAGAACTATACTCCGGCTGTGAATGCTATGGGCAACTGCTATTTTTCCGGCATAGGTACAGCGAAAAACGTGGACATGGCGGTGTCCTTCTACCGGAGGGCAGCTGAAAGGGGATTTGCTGCCGCACAGTATAACCTCGGCTTCTGTATGGAGCGCGGTATAGGCACTCCGACTGACAGAGCCGGAGCTGTCAGCTGGTACGAAAAGGCTGCTGCAAGAGGCAACGATAACGCAAAAAAGGCACTGAGCCGGCTGAAAGGCTGAGGTGACAGGCTATGTCTGACATACTTGATTATCTGGACTGGCGCGGAGATATACCCTTTGCGGTGTCTCCCTTCAATCCTGTTGACGGACTTATACTCTCACAGTTCTGCTATATCCCCCTGACCGGCGCTGTTCCGGATTTCGGCGAAACTGTCACTCTGGAGGAGGCTTTCAGCCGCTACGACCCCGATAAGGTGGACGATAAGGCTAAGATAATGACCTTCCGGCAGGACAATGAGCTGTTTGAGAAAATGGCGCGTTCGGACCGCTTCCGTGATATGCGCCTGACCGGATATACCGATATTATCAGCTCCGCAGAGGAGCTGCAATTCTCAGCTGTCACCTTCCTGCCGGACGATGACTACGCATTCGTATCATTCAGCGGTACTGACGGTACAGTTGCAGGCTGGAAGGAGGATTTCAGCCTGAGCTATATGGAGAAAACTGCGGGACAGTCCCTTAGCGTGGAGTACCTGCGTGACCATTTCTCCGGCAATGACCGCCGCATATTCATCGGCGGACACTCAAAGGGCGGCAACCTTGCAGTATATGCCGCTGCGTTCTGCGGAAGCTCCATAAGCAGCCGCATTGAGCGGATATACTCATTTGATGCTCCCGGTTTCCGCGATGAGATCATCGCATCGGAGGAGTACCAGTCCGTACTGCCGAGGATACTCAGCTTCGTGCCGGAGTCCTCAGTGGTGGGAATGCTGCTGAACAGCGATACAGAGCGGAGCATAGTGAAAAGCTCAGTCAGCGGGATAATGCAGCATATGTCCTATAACTGGGAGGTCAAGCGCGACAGGTTCGACATGACCGATGAGTTCACACGCTCCGGAACAGTGGTGAATAAGGCTATAACCAGCTGGATAGACGAACTCAGCGACGATGACCGGCGTACCTTTACCGAGGCGGTATTCGGAGTGCTTGAAGCTCCGGAGAAGGACACTCTCAAGGAGATACTGAAAGGCAAGTGGGCGGCGTATTCGTCCATGTTCAGGGCTCTGCACAATATGCCGCCGGAGCAGCAGACCGTGCTGAAGGAGGCTGTAAGGAAGCTGGCGAAAAGCGGCAAGGACGCGATACTTCCGGATAAGATGCCACAGATACCGGATAAGATCAATCCGGCTAAACTGCTGCCCATAAAGCGATTCAACAAAAAAAGCTGAAAAGGACAGTCATGTGAGACTGCCTTTTTACTGTCCGTCAGTCACGTACAAGCGTATTTACTAAAAATACAGGGATTGTACATTGTTATTTGGCGCGTCTGTCAATTGATTTTGAACGCATTTTGTCATATAATTAAAGTGTTCTGAATAACCGCAATAGGGCGGTTATTGCCCTGAATGGCAAAGCAGGCATTGATTATATTTGTCAATATAATATCAATATCCGCGTTTCTGGCGCGGAAATACTATAAAAGGAATGGTTATCTGATGTCCGATAAGGTTGTAAAATTCGGCGGAAGCTCACTGGCTGACGCTGACCAGTTCAGAAAGGTCGCTGCTATCATAAAGGCTGATCCCAAGCGTAAATACGTTGTTCCGTCAGCTCCCGGAAAGCGCTTCTCCGACGACGTTAAAGTTACTGATATGCTCTACAAGTGCTGTGAGCTTGCAGGCGGCGGTGTGGATTTCTCCGACGATCTGGCTATGATCAAGGAGCGCTATAACGGCATAATCTCCGGTCTTGGCATGGATATGTCACTGGACGATGAGTTCGATACCATCGCAAAGGAGCTCAAGGCGCGTCCGGCAAAGGACTACGCTGCAAGCCGCGGTGAGTACCTCAACGGCAAGGTGCTGGCAAAATATCTTGGCTATAACTTCGTGGACGCTGCTGACGTTATCGTATTCGATACCAAGGGCAGACTCCTCCTTGATCAGACTGTGGACGCTGTACGCAGCAAGGTGAACGGTCTGGAAAACGCAGTTATCCCCGGCTTCTACGGCCGTACCACTGAGGGCATCATTAAGACCTTCTCACGCGGAGGCTCTGACGTTACAGGCTCTATCATCGCAAATGCCGTAAGAGCTGAGATTTACGAGAACTGGACTGACGTTTCCGGCTTCCTGGTGGCTGACCCAAGAATAGTTGACCACCCCGACGTTATCGAGACAATTACCTACCGTGAGCTTCGTGAGCTGGCATATATGGGCGCATCAGTGCTCCATGAGGACGCTATCTTCCCGGTACGCTCAGCAGGTATCCCGATAAATATCAGAAATACCAATGCTCCGCAGGATCCCGGTACTATGATCGTTTCCAACGACTACGATTTCAGCCGCGAGAGCCTCAGCCATACCATCACAGGTATCGCAGGCCGCAAGGGATTCAGCACTATCAACATCGAAAAGGCAATGATGAACAATGAGATAGGCTTCTGTCTCAAGGTAATGCAGGTGCTTTACAATAACGGACTTTCCTTCGAGCATATGCCTTCCGGAATCGACACAATGAGCATCACTCTGGACAGCGCTCAGTTTGAACCTGTACGTGATAAGGTTATCGCAGAGATACGCCGCGAGGTCGAGCCTGACCATATCGAGGTCGAGGACGGAATAGCAACTATCGCAGTTGTAGGACGCAGAATGAAGAATACCCGCGGAACTGTTGCACGTATATTTGCAGCAATGGCTCATGCAAGGATCAATGTAAAGCTGATAGATCAGGGCTCCAGCGAGCTGAACGTAATCATCGGTGTTAGCGAGGCAGATTTTGCTGAGGCTATCCGCCGTATATATGATATGTTCATCAATTCAGAGAAGTAAAACAATGCGGACAGTTACGGTGTGAACTGTCCGTTTTTGTGTTTGTACGAGCAATGAAAAACGGGAGCTTTCCGCAGCTCCCGTTTCTCATCTATTCTTCTTCAAAGCAGTTGCAGCGGTCATGCCGCAGCCTTTTCCGGTGCAGACATCATATATGTCTTGAAAAACCATATTATCACCGCATATAACAGCGGTTCGCAGTTGGCGCGGAATCCGATGGTATACGTAACTTCACCGTATATGCCGCTGAATCCGCTGTTGAGCATATTTATCTCAAATGCTCCCATGATATTGAAGATCAGCGATGCAGCAGCCAGCAGGATCATTATGGTGTTCAGGCGGCGTCTGTTTGCCGGAGTATTCACTTCTCCCTCAGATACGCGGATAAGCACCTTAACGAACAGCCATACCGATACTGCGGACAATGCGGCAACTGACATATCTCGGACGTAGCGGAAAATTATGAGGTGTATGTAGTCCGCCGGAGTATTTGCGGCATCATACGGGAGCGGTATTTTGTATGCCTCGCCCATGTCCATGACGGTGAAGGGCAGCTTTACGGTGTAGGCGTCACCGGAAGCAACTCTCACCAGCTCATAGGTCCTGATACCTGCGCGGAGCAGAATGAATCCGGCGGATACTCCTGCCAGTACCGCAGCTACAGCTTTCAGAGTGCGGCTGTTTGCGGAGGTACTTCTGCCGTTCATCTCGTCGGAGTACCTTTGCAGTACCAATGCGGCGCAGATAAGAATGAATGGAGTGAGAAAATGGCGGTATATCTGGAAGTACCATGTCCGCTGAGTCCATATGCCGGTAAGACCGTCGAAATTTGACAGCATATCGGTGAAGGCATATGATACTGCGACAATCACGGCGCTGTTCAGGAGTTGGGCAATACCGCCGGCAAGTCCCCATTTCCAGCCGCTGCGGCAGTATAGGGTCTTTTTGTCACCGCTTCTTGCGGCGATGAACAGGGATATTGTCACTATAACCGTCAGCAGAGACGATATTGTGTCCAGTATCTTTTCCGGCAAAGTGAGCTCATGCTGCACATCGCTGATCGCAGCCGCATATGCCTCGTCGGAAACGAAGCTGTTATCGCGGTTCATCTCCACGAAGAAGGTTCCGCAGTACATATGGGAGAGGAACGGCCGTGTCTCTTCCTGATTGGAATCAGTTATCCCCAGCCACGCATTGATAGAGGTGTGAATGAAAGTGGAGTAGATAAAGAGGAATACCAAAGCTCCCAGCAGACATTTGAAAATGAAGTATATCAGGTGCAGGCGCTTGTGGATATTCTCCGGAATATTATCCGTTACAGCAGGTGTTTGCTTTTTCATGGAGAACTCCTTTCAGCGCTATACGCTGGTTATTATTGTACTTTATGGAATATGAAAATCAGGTCATACACCGCATGAGCTGCCATTACCAGCACAATATTGCGGCTTTTCAGGAATGATACGGCGAATACCGCACCGAGTAACGATATGAAAATAGTTCCGACGATGATGTTCTGGGCGAAGTGGCCTTCCTTTATCCATATAGGGTAATGAATCATTGCGAAAAATACAGATGATGCGATTATTGCAGGAGCCTGTTCCTTCAGTGTATCGCCCTTGACTATTGCGTTGAGGAACAATCCGCGGAAGAGGAGCTCTTCTGCGAATCCTGCCATGATGTAGTCGATGCAGTCCGGCCATGCAGCGTGAATAGTCAGCTTATTGCCCATTGCAGCGTATGCGCCCAGCAGTACCGGCAGCATTATCCACTCCATACGGAACTTGTTGCGGAACATATCCGGCGACTTGATGTGCAGGTCATCGTTATACTTATGAATGAATAGGAAAGACGGAACTGTCCACACCGCAAACTTGATGACAGCTTCGATGGAGTTCTTTATCCACGGGTTCGGGGCGGCCTCATCAATAACGGGGGATAAGAGCAGCGTATAGACAGCCCAGATGATGTAGAAAAGTACGGCGTAAATTATCAGTGGTTTTGTTATATTTTTTTTGGTTTCCATAATGACTCCTTACTGTAAATTGAGATCGTATCTTATTGTGAGAAGTGAGACTGTAAACATAAGTGCAGCTAATATCAGCAGGTAAACTGCGCAGACTATAACAGACTGTAATTCTGAGAGATCCTTTGCCATGATGCAGTATTCACCCAGCTTTGAGGCAGAGAGTATGGTGAGGATCACGATGATAATGGAAAGCAGTACTCCGAGTATGCTTTTTGCGCCTGAGATCAGGTTTACAGAGCACATAAGATAACCAAGAGTGACCACGAAAAGGTAGATGCTTGTAAAGAAGAAAAGTATGCCGAGGCTTTTGGCGCTGAGGACTTCCTCCTTTAAGCCGGTATTGTTCCAGACCTTACCGAAGAGTATGAAGCCTTCTTTTCCGCCGATCATGATGAATCCTGCGACGGTGACGATTATGCTTGCGAGGAAGTTGATGATCCCGCCGACGAGCTTTGCGACGAGGTGCTGGTACATGGGTACAGGCAGGGTATTGGTAAGATAGCCCTCGTCGGAGAACATATTATTGCTGTACCGGCGGATATTGTCGAACACCGCCATGAGTATGAGAACGATGGTAGCGATGATATAAAGGCCGGTGAATATGAACAGTATTATCTCACCCAGCATAGTGATCGTGCCGAAGGCCCTGAACAGGTGTGGTATCAGGCATACGGCGAATGTAATGATGAGATAGGTGAAGTATATCGGCCAGAAAGTACGAAGTATGTATATCAGTTCGTGTTTTATCAGCTTCTTTAGCATTTGAATTCCTCCCTGAATATCTGATCTATGGACATACCTCTCTTCACGCGGAGCTCATCAGCATCGCAGTGTACGAGCACTTTACCGTTCCGGATCATGATAACATCATCGATGATGCGTTCGATGTCCTGAATGAGGTGGGTGGATATGATGATAGATGCTTCGGGTGCGTAATTGGTGAGGATAGTATCCAGAATGTAGTCACGGGCAGCGGGATCGACGCCTGCGATGGGCTCGTCCAGCAGATATAGCTTTGAGGCGCGGCTCATGACCAATATCAGCTGCACCTTCTCACGGGTACCCTTGGAGAGAGTCTTCATTTGCTGATTCGGGTCGATATTCAGGCGTTTGAGCATATCCTCAGCCACATCAGGGCGGAAGTCGGTGTAGAAGTCCCTGAAATAGCTGATAATGTCCTTGACCTTCATCCATGCCGGGATATATGAGCGTTCCGGCAGATAGGACACGATAGCCTTAGTCCTGGGACCGATGGCATTTCCGTCAACGGTGATACTGCCGATGTCAGGTGTAAGCAGTCCGCTGATGAGCTTTATCAGTGTGGACTTGCCGCTGCCGTTGGGACCCAGCAGAGCGATTATCCTGCCGCTTTCCAGAGACAGGTCAACGTTTTCAAGCGCGGGTTTGAAGCCATAGCGCTTGGAAAGGTGGGTGATCTTTATTAGTTCGGCCATAAATTTCATTCCTTTCGTTTAAGATTTGCCTTTTTATTGCTCCACTGATTCAAGAGTTATTGCTACCCCAATTAAACTTTGCCAGAAAGGCGAAGTCAGAAAGGAAATATATCAAGGAAGGAAAACGCAGGAATGCTTTCGCATTTCAAGTT
>CADBNS010000153.1 GCA_902796065.1 Ruminococcus flavefaciens | reverse complement strand
TAGATCTCAGTTTCACCGGGAGCTTCAGCGCATCCGGCGAGGAGAGAACCGAGCATAACAACGTTAGCGCCGGCAGCAAGAGCCTTAACGATATCGCCGGAGTACTTGATACCGCCGTCAGCGATAACAGGGATACCGTACTTCTGAGCGACACAGGCAACATCATAAACAGCGGTGATCTGCGGAACGCCGATACCTGCAACGACACGGGTAGTGCAGATAGAGCCGGGACCGATACCGACCTTGATGCAGTCAGCGCCGGCAGCGATGAGGTCCTCAGCAGCCTCAGCAGTAGCGATATTACCGGCGATAACAGGAATATCCGGATAAGCCTCCTTGACCATTCTGAGGCACTTCATGATATTAGCGCTGTGGCCGTGAGCGGAGTCAAGGACGAGGACATCAGCCTGAGCGTCGATAAGAGCCTTAGCTCTTTCGAGCACATTAGCAGTAACACCGATAGCGGCGCCGCAGAGGAGTCTGCCCTTTGCATCACGAGCGGAGTTAGGGTACTGAACGGACTTTTCGATGTCCTTGATAGTGATAAGACCCTTGAGGTAGCCGCCCTCGTCAACAAGGGGGAGTTTTTCGATCTTATGAGCGCGGAGGATCTCCTGAGCCTGTTTGAGTGTAGTACCCACAGGAGCAGTAATGAGGTCCTTCTTAGTCATGACCTCAGAGATCTTAGCGCTGAAGTCTGTCAGGAAGCGCATATCGCGGTTAGTGATGATACCGACGAGTTTATTATTGCCGTCAACGATCGGAACACCGGAGATCTTGTACTTACCCATGAGTTCATCAGCGTCAGCAACGATATGATCCTCAGTAAGAGAGAACGGGTTAACGATAACGCCGTTTTCTGAGCGTTTTACCTTATCGACCTCTTCAGCCTGCTGTTCGATGGACATATTCTTATGGATGATACCGATACCGCCTTCACGGGCGATAGCGATGGCCATTCTGGAATCTGTAACGGTGTCCATAGCAGCGGTCATAATGGGGGTATTGAGCGTAATGGTCTTAGTGAGTTTAGTGCCCAGCTGGATCATGTTGGGAGTAACGTCTGATTTTGCGGGAATCAGAAGAACGTCATCGAAAGTGAGACCTTCCTTCTGAAATTTGCTGTTCATGTCAGTCAGCATATAAATTCCTCCTTTTCCTATCCTGACCCCTGACAGAGGGGGGTCTTTAAACCCGAAAGTTTATTACTTTTAATGATACTATTTTTTTTGAAAATAGTCAATAGCACAGTGGGAAATAGGGGTATAGAAAAAAGCTGTGCAAAACCGTCGGCTTTTGGCGAAAACGGCAATTCACCGCATTGAACAGGTGATGCGGAGAAGTAAAAGAGCACAAAAAACGAGCAGTAACGCAGTACTGCCCGATGGTAAAGAAATGCACTATTTTTTCACAGCTGCCGCAGTTGTTTTAACAGTCTGTTGAGAGGTACCGGCAGTTGTAACAGCGGAGGTCTTTCCGGTTGAACCGGAAGCCGCAGATTTAGTTGTAACAGTTGACTTTACAGTAGTAACAGCCGGTTTAGCCGCAGTAGTCTTTACAGACGAAGCGGTAGTTTTTGCAGCAGTTGCCGCAGCACGAGTGGTAGTTTTAGTAGTAGTTGTGACCACAGCACGGGTAGTGGTTTTTGAAGTAGTTGTGACCGCAGCACGAGTGGTAGTTTTTGTAGTAGAAGTTACCGGAGCGGCAGTTGTAGTAACGGAAGTGCCGATGGTAGAGAGTCTTGAATACTCAACGAGAATATCGGTAGCATCAGAGGCATCGATAACGCCGTTATGGTCGTAATCGCCGGAATACAGCTTATATCCGCCGAAGGTACCTTCACTTCCGGTAGACATGACGGAGTACTCAGCCAGCACAGCTGAGGCATCGCCGGCATCGATGAGGCGGTCTCTGTTGACATCGCCGAGCAGATCATTTGCCGGGTCGAAAATATCGATATTCATTTTCTCGGCGTACTTACCGGCAGCGGAGTCCGGACTGCACTTGATGACCACGTTCTTATCGGAAGAATACGTATCCGAGCGCAGGTCATAGACAATACCGAAAGCGTAATCTCCGACTGAGGAGATATTATAAGGGACGGTAATAATCTTCAGTTCACGGCAGCCGAAGAAAGCCTCCTTGCCGACGGAGGAATTCTCGCTGTTGAACCTGACATTTTTCAGTGCAGTACATGACGCGCACAGACCCTCCGGTATCTCGCTTACAGGCGGCAGCTGAACGGACTCCAGAGAGGAGCAGCCGGTGAAGGCATACTTACCCAGAGCGGTGATCTTTTCCATACCGTTGAAGCTGGTAATGGAAGAGCAGCCTGCAAAGGCGGAGGCACCCACAGAAACGGGAGCAGAGAAGGTAACGGAAGTGATGTCCTTATTGCTGAAGAAAGCGCGTTCAGCGACAGCGGAGACCTTATGGCCGCCGAGATTTGCAGGAACGGTAAACTCACCGGATAGCCCGTTGGCACCGGTGATAACAGCGGAGTCATCGCTGCCGACGGTATAGGAAAACGTAACACCGCCGACGGTATCAGTAAGAGTCGCCTCCTGCTCCGCGAAATGGACGGGAGCGTTGACAGAGAGGGCAGCAAGAGTGATGAATAAAGGAACGAGCCGCATCATCTGTCAGCTTCCTTTCTGCACACATTGCCGTTTATCATGACCATAACCGGTTCAGACATAAGGTCGAGGGGGTCACAGCCGCAAGGATAGAGCTGAAGGTCAGCGTCCTTGCCCTCCGCGATGCTGCCGACTCTGTCCTCGATGCCGAGGATCTCGGCAGGAGCGGTAGTAAGAGCGTGAAGAGCAGCGTCCTTTCCGAGGCCGCCCTTCACAGCAGCCTGAGCTGAGAGCGGCAGGTACTGAATAGGGATAACGGTATGATCCGTACAAATAGCGATCTTAACGCCGGCATCGCTGAGGATACGTGCATTATCCAGCTCCAGCCCCTTCATTTTGGGCTTGCAGCGGTCGCAGATGATAGGGCCGCAGATAACGGGCACCTCTTCTTCTGCGATAATATCGGCAACTTTATGTCCCTCAGTGCCGTGAATGATAACGGGGTCGAGCCCGAACTCCTTGGAGATACGGATAGCGGTACAAATATCGTCAGCGCGGTGGCAGTGGAAGAAAGCCTTGATCTTTCTGTCCAGCAGGGGCATAAGGGCCTCGCACTTTATATCGTACTCCGGCGGCTCATAGTTTTCGTTATCGGAGTAATAGGAATCCATATCGTGGGCATAGCGGCGGGACTTATAGAGGCCCTCGCGGATTATAGCAGTAACAGCCATACGTGTCATAGGGGTCTCGTCCCTGTCGTTATAGACGCGCTTAGGGTTTTCGCCGGTAGCGAACTTGATACCGCAGGTACGGATAAGCATACGGTCGATGCAGCGTCCGGCAGTTTTGATAGCGCAGATCTCGCCGCCGCAGGCATTAGCGCTTCCGGGACTTGAAGCGACGGTAGTGATACCGCGCATACGTGCCTCCTCGAAGCAGCGGTCGAAGGGATTGATGCCGTCGATAGCGCGCATCTGAGGGGTAAACGGGTCAGTAGACTCATTGCAGTCATCGCCCTCGAAGTCAAGGCCGTCCTCGATGATACCGAGGTGGGTATGAGCGTCGATGAAGCCGGGGAGGAGGAGACCACCCTCAGCGTCGATGCAGTCGCCGGAGAGATCGACGGGTTCGCCCGCGCCGATGGCTTTGATCTTGCCGTCCTCGATCTCCAGCCAGCCGTTGCTGATGATACCGGCGTTATCCATAGTATGAATTTCAGCGTTATAAATAAACATAAAAACTCCAATCTACTTCAGTCGTTTGACAGCGGAAACAATGAGTTCAGCAGCCTCGATGGGACTGCCGGTACAGTCGATCTGTACCGTAGAGTGTCTGAGATAGATGTCTCTGCGGTTATTGAAGCGCTCCTCCAGTTCCTCCCGTGAGGAGCTTGCAGCGATAGGTCTGTTGGAGTCGCCGCAGATACGCTCATAGCAGGTATCGAAGGGAACGTCGAGGAAAATGACAGCGCCGGCATCGGCAGCCGCCTTAGCGGAATCGGGATTTAGCATAGCGCCGCCGCCGCAGGCAACAACAGCCTGCTTACCGCACAAAGAGCGGACAATACGTGCCTCGACCTGACGGAAGTACGGCTCACCCTTCTGTGCGAAAATATCGGGAATAGACAAATTCTGATCCTCAACGATGAGGTCGTCGGTATCATAGAAAGCGCAGCCCATTTTTTTAGCAGCCAGCTTACCGACAGTAGATTTACCGCAGCCCATAAAGCCGCAAAGGAAAACAGTCATACCGCACCTCACATTTTATTCATCTTGTCCACTTCGGCCTCGACCTCGCGGATAATACGGGAGACGTCCTCGGCATCGAAGTGACCGCCGTACCAGATCTCGTGAGCCTTGACAGCCTGATACACGAGCATAGCAGCTCCGCCGACAGCAGTTCTGCCGAGGGCGCGGGCTTTTTTCATAAGGAGGGTCTCAGTGGGGTTATAGATAACATCGAAGAAGCTTGAGCAGTTTTCGATGACCTTATCGGGAACAGCGCAGGCGTCGGTTTTTGGGAACATACCCACAGGTGTAGCATTGATAAGGAGGTCGAACTGACCATCGATGTCGGAGATATTGATGATACGGACGGAAGCGCTGCTGCACTTTGCGAGTATCTCCGCCATAACGAGCTGAGCGTTCTTGATGTCCTGAGGGATCACAGCGATAGTGAGCTCACCGCCGTGGAGAGCGGTCTCGATGGCGAGCATTCTGCCGACGCCGCCGCAGCCGAGGAGGAGCACCCTGCCGTTCAGAGGGAGGCACTCAGCGGAGCGGAGGAAGCCGTCGCAGTCCGTATTATAGCCGATCAGTCTGCCGTTATCGTTGGAGATGCAGTTAACGGAGTTATAGCGCAGAGCGCTATCCGCCAGTTCATCGGTGAGGGGGATAACAGCGGTTTTATGCGGGATAGTGATATTGAAGCCTTTCAGACCGCGGAGCATATCCGCACTGGAAGCGAGGTTTTCCGGAGCGATGTCGATGAGTTCGTAGGAGGAGTCAGAGATACCGCTGAGGGCGAAGAGGTGTCTGTGTATCAGCGGAGACATAGAGTGACCGAGAGGGTGACCAATAAGACCGTACTTATCCATAAATATCTGCTCCTTCGAGGGTAGCGAGGTTTTCGATATTGAAAGCGGAAACGCCGCTGAGTGTTTTCTTTACGAGGCCTGTGAGAGTTTTGCCGGGACCGAATTCAGCGAAGCGGTCAGCGCCGGCAGCCTGCATAGCAGCAAGCTCAGAGGTAAAGCGGACGGGCGAAACGATATGCTTAGCCAGGAGAGAAGGCATATCGCTGAAATCTGTGAGTTCGCCGCCGGTGACATTGGAGTAGTACTTTACCTGCGGCTTTTTGAAGGTGATAGTCTTGGCAGTCTCATAGAACTTATCGGCAGCGGACTGCATGAGCTTAGAATGGAAAGCACCTGCGACATTAAGGGTGATAACTCTTGCCTTGAGCTCAGCGAAAGCAGCGCTTACCTCCTCAACGCCCTCCGGTGTACCGGCAATGACGGTCTGCTGAGGGGAGTTGAAATTAACAGCAGCGACATAGTTATCAGCCTTGCTGCAAATTTCCTCGACCTTTTCGGGGTCTATCTTCATGACAGCGGCCATAGCGCCCTTATGCTCGGAAGCGGCGTCATTCATAGCCTCAGCTCTTGCCTTGATGAGGCGGAATACGTCCTCGAGTGACACCATACCGGACATAGCCATAGCAGCGTACTCACCCAGTGAGTGACCTGCAACGCCGTCGAAGGAGAAGGTTTTGCCGTCGTTATGGCCCTTATTTATAGCAGCGGAGATGCAAACGAGTGAGGTAAGGAGGATAGCGGGCTGAGCGTTAACAGTAAGAGCCAGCTCCTCGGGTGAGGAATCGAAGCACACCTTGCGCATATCCCTGCCGAGAATATCAGAAGCGATGTCATAGAGTTCAGCGGTATGAGGGAAGGCATCGGAAATATCCTTACCCATACCGGGATACTGAGACCCCTGACCTGAAAATAGTGAAATTGTCATAATGAGAAACTTCCTTTCTGTATGTTATACACAAATTATTGTTAGATTTGCTGATTATCAACCGGAAAATTTATGTAAAATAACGATATTTTGTTTTTCTCACCTTAAAGGGATAAAATAACGTTGCAAAAAAACCGGAAATGATATACAATATATTTGTATATTTCGCAATGGGGTATCTCTGAAAACCGGTCATTTCTCATAACCGGAGTTCAAAGATGCCCGTAAGCATGTGTATTTATAATATAACATAAAAAATCAGTTTTTACAACTGTTTTGTGATAATTCCTTAAAGGAGACAGAAAATGGGCATAAATATCCTTGCAATGGGCAGCTATGTACCTGAACAGAAGCTGCTCAATGATGATTTCAAGAAATTCATCGACACCAACGACGAGTGGATCAGAACACGTACCGGCATAACAGAGCGTCCTATGGCAGGCTGGGAGCCTGCATGGTACATGGGAGCAGAGGCGGCGAAGAAGGCGATAGAGCGTGCAGGCATCGACCCTGCGGACATAGGGCTGATAATAGCCGCAACGATCACATCGGACTTTCTCACACCGTCGATGGCGTGTGTTATACAGCGTGAGATCGGAGCTGTGAATGCTGCGGCGTTTGACGTAAACGCAGCCTGCACAGGCTTTATTTATGCGCTTGACACAGCAAGGCGATTCATGCAGACAGACGATAGCATGAAGTATGTGCTTGTAGTTGCAGCAGAAGCGCTTTCCCGCTTCCTTGACTTCAGTGACCGCACCACGAGCATACTATTCGGTGACGGAGCGGCAGCTGCAATAGTAGAGCCAAGCGACAAGCTGTACGCATCGCATCTTGCATCTGACGGAACAGGTGCACACTTCCTTTGTGCAAGGAGCCTTAACGTAGCACCCGAGGTAAAGACAGAGACGGAGTTTGATGACGGATTCCCGAAGAAGCCGCTGCACAAGCTGGCGCAGGACGGCAAGGAGGTCTACAAATTCGCAACGAAGGCGCTCCCCCGTTCATTTGACATCATATCTGAGAAAACGGGCATAACCAAGGACGAAATAGACTGGTTCATACCGCATCAGGCTAACATACGCATAATCGAGACTGCCGCGAAGCATTTCGGGGTATCGATGGACAAATTCATCATAACCCTTGACCACTACGGCAACACCTCCAGCGGCTCGATACCGCTTGCGCTGAACGAAGCGATAGAGAAGGGCATAGTGAAGCGCGGCCAGAAGCTGGCGCTGATAGGCTTCGGCGCAGGACTGACATATGGCGGAATCGTACTTGAGTACTAAGAAAAATAAGGAGAAAAGACATATGAAAACACGTATAACAGAGCTTTTAGGCTGTGAATATCCTATCATACAGGGCGGCATGGCATGGGTAGCAGAGCATACCCTTGCAGCAGCAGTATCCAACGCAGGCGGAATCGGACTTATCGCGGGAGGAAGTGCACCTATAGACTATCTCCGCGACCAGATAAGGAAGTGCAAGGAAG
>CADBNS010000152.1 GCA_902796065.1 Ruminococcus flavefaciens | reverse complement strand
GTGCTCGGAGAAGTAGTCGCCGAGGTCGGAGAGGATGGTGACATTGAAGCTGCCGTCCTCTTTTTTCAGCTTCGGAACCTGCGAGAGCAGGCGGTTCTCCTTCGAGTCGTCAGACTTTGCGAAGGGCATGAGCACTGCCGGGAGCAGGCACACGCCTATGAAGGCTCCTGAGTAGAGCCGGTAGAGCAGATTCTTATTCATCACGGCGCCTCCTCAGAATCGGAAATATATGAACGGGTTGTACGAAGCCGACGAGAGCGTGACGGCGCATATGATGAACAGCACAGCCGTCACCGCATACGAGCAGACCTCGCATACAGCCGCTGCCCTTGCGGACTTCTTTGCCCTTGCTGCTATCGCCGGTATCACGGGTGCGGAGAATATAACCGCTGCCGCGAGCATGAGCAGGTACATCGGCGAGAGCTGAGACAGGAACATCGCCGTTTTAGCGCTGCTGCTGTCGGGAATGAACATATGCCATATGAAGCGGCAGGCTGTCGGGAGGTCGTCCGCGCGGAAGAACACGAAGGCGAGTATCGTCACCGCGACCGCGTAGACGTGCCTGAACGGGCGGAGCCACTTGTCGGGCTTGATGACCTTGTACGATTCCAGCATCATGAAGCCGCCGTTTATGAGTCCCCACACAATGAAGTTGAGGCTTGCGCCGTGCCATAGACCGGTACAGAAAAAGACAATCAGCTTATTAAACGCGGTACGGGTACTGCCCTTCCGGTTGCCGCCAAGGGGGATATAGAGGTACTCCTTGAACCATGAGGACACAGATATATGCCATCTGCGCCAGAATTCCTGCATACTCTGAGAGATGTAGGGGTAGTTGAAATTCTCACGGAAGGAGAAACCGAACATATTCCCCAACCCTACAGCCATATCACTGTATCCGCTGAAATCGAAGTATATCTGGAAGAGATATGAGACAGCACCCAACCACGCCAGCGGAGCGGATAGCTCAGCGGTATCCATAGCATAGACCGCATCAGCAGCCACAGCCATAGTATTAGCTATAAGGAGCTTTTTTGAAAGACCTGTAATGAACCGGCGGATACCGGCAGCAGTTTTTTCGGGAGTAGTTGAACGGTCATCGATCTGACCGGCAATATCGTAGTATTTTACGATAGGACCGGCAATGAGCTGCGGGAAGAAAGTGATATACAGAGCGAGTCTGAACAGTGACTTCTGGATATACCGTGGCTGTTTGTAGGCATCTATGACATAGGACATAGTCTGGAAGGTATAGAATGAGATGCCGATAGGCAGGGCGATATGCGGAACTGAAACTGATATAAAGGGGAGCCTGTTGAGCATTTCGGCACCGAATCCGGCGTATTTGAAAACGCCGAGAATAGTAAGGTCAGCGACGATAGCGCCGGCAAGAACAGCCTTTCTGTATTTGTTGGAGCTTTTCATGCATAATCCGGCGGAGTAGTTCAGCAGGATAGAGAAGAGCATAAGGAGAACAGCTTTAGGTTCGCCGTAGGAATAGAAAGCGATACTGAACACCAGCAGGAGGATATTTTTGCCGGTGATACCTGGGATAATGCGATATAGGACAAAAACTGCGGTCAGGAATATGAACAGGAAAACCGGACTGCTGAAAACCAAAGCATTTCCTCCTTAAACGGGATAGTAGAAATTGATATAGGAGACAGAACCGCCGCTTATGCCGATCTCCAGCTCTTTTGAGTCTAAGGTATAGTAAATCTTATCGCCCTCAGTCTTACCAGAGCCGTAGCAGGAATCCGCATTGCTCTGTGGATCACCGACTTTCAGGCCCTCAGCAGTCGGGTACTTGTCGGAGGTTATCATAATGCTGCAAACAGAATCCTTGCCCCCGTCGTCGGTATAGGACTGTATCTCCAGACCGGAGTACTTGTACACGGTAATATCGGAGCCGTTTTTAGTGCAGGCAGCTGCCTTGTATTTTTCCTCCGGAGCGCCGAGTTTGGCAGTAAGGGCGGCGGTATCGGAGAGCAGATCATCAGCGCTGAAAGAAACGGAAGCAGCGGGAGCTTCGGTGGGAGCTTCAGTTTCCGGTTCAGCAGCAGGTTCATCGTTATGCTCTTCATGTTCCTGAGGCTGTTCTTCCTGTTTGGGTTCTTCTTCGGCAGATGCAGCAGTAGATGATGCAGTAGTAGATGAAGCTGAAGTGCTGCCGGAAGATGAAGCGGAGGTGGAAGCTGCATTGGTAGTCTTTACAGCGGTGGTAGTTGTATCGGAGGTGCTGGCAGTGGTAGCAGAAGTGGTCGTAGTATCAGCAGATGTAGTAGGAAGCACCAGTTCAACGGGAGCTTCCGGCTCCGGACCGCAAGAAGCGAAAGCGGTTACAGTGAGTATAGCAGCAGAAAGAGCTATGGATCTGAGGTTCATTATTGATTAACTCCTTTAATATTAATAGTATTTTGGATAAACAAGTTGTGTCCATGTGTAGTTGTTCTGTTTGAGGTATTCATCAGAAACAGCGTACAGGCGGTTGCAGGTATCGAAGTTGACCCATTTGCCGTCAACATAGATCTGGTTCCAGTAGTGATCGCTGGTGTAGTAACCGGTACCGTAGACTATTCTTGAGGTGAAACCGGCGTGTTTGAAGAGAATATCGGTGATAGCAGCGAAGTAGTAGCAGACAACGCGGCGGTTATCCATAGCATAGTTAGCGAATGCGCCCCAGCCGACACGCTCGATCTCCGCAAGGGAACGTGTATTCTCAATGAAGCTGTACTGGTTATGATTGACAACATAGTTATAGACAGCAGAGGAAGTGGTACCGATGTTGTTGATGATACTCTGGGCACGTTTCTGCACATCCGAGTAAGGGACAGCTGTACCGTCATCAGTGATATTATAGCCGTCCAGGAGCATATTCTTGTCCAGTCTGCCGGTGGAGGTGTTGAAGTGGTATCTCTTACCGTCGAAGGTATGCCAGCCTGTAGCCATAACGCCGTCGCCGTGGAAGAAATATCTGCCGTCTTCAAGGTCGATCCAGCCGGTATACATCACGCCGTTGTCCTGGAGGTAGTATTTTTTACCTGCGATGATAAGGCGGCCGGTCTGCATGGAACCGTCCTCAGTGGAGAAGTAGTAGGTATCGCCGTCAACTTTCTGGAAGCCGGTCTGCATAGAACCGTCCTCCGGTGAGAAGAAGTATTTTTTACCGTTGACGATAAGGCGGCCTGTGAGCATTTTGCCGTCTTCCGCGGAGAAGTAGTACTTCTTGCCATCTATCTCCTGAATACCGGTGAGCATTTTGTAGTCGTCACCGAACAGGTATTTGTTGTCTCTGAAAATGAGGCGGCCTTTTCTTGCCTTGCCGGTTTCGTCGAAGCAGTAGGTATCATCGCCGTACTTCTGAATGCCATAGAGAGCGGCACCGTCCTCACCGAAGAGGTAAATGTCGTCGGCGATTTTAACCAGACCGGTAATCATCACGCCATCGGAGCCGAAATAGTAAAGGTCATCATTGAGATTTATGACACCCACAGACATAACGCCCTTGTCATCGAAGAAGTACTTCTTTCCGTCGATAGTTTTCAGACCCTTTGCGAAGGTACCGTCATCGTAGAAGTAATGCCTGGTAGCGCCTGTTTCCTGCCAGCCTGTAAGCATCTTGCCGGTGTTGGCATCAAAAACGAAGTCAGTGCCGTTTATGGGAATTATACCGGAGATCCTACCCATTTTAGGATCGATGTAGTAGAATCCGTCATCGGTTTTCACCAGACCCGTCAGCGCCTTACCGGTGGTTTCATCGTAGTAGTAGGACTTATCGCCGGAGGTCTGCTGCCAGCCGGTGAGCTGAACGCCGTCCTTGCCGAATACATAGGGGATTGAGTCCACAGAGACCTCACCCACAGCCACATTACCGTCGTCGGTGATATAGTACACAGAATCGTTTACCTTCTGGAAGCCAGGAGAAGTGATATATTTTCCGGACTCCGCAAAGAGAGCGGGAGAGCCGTCAACATCGCTGACGAAGCCTGTGTCCTTGCCGGTTTCGGGATCAACGTGGAATCTGTCCTTACCGGATTCTATCCAGCCCTCCACAGGCTTGCCGGTCTCCGGGGAGTAGTAGCGTCTTACACCGTTGACGGTGCGCCAGCCTGTTTTGAGAACGCCGTTCTTGGAGAACAGGTAGTCCACCTTGTCGATAGTCTGGGTACCGGTGACGTACTTGCCGTTTTTGTCGTAATAGAAGAAACGACCCTTATCGTCTTTCACCCACTCCGACTTGTGCTCCGGAGCAGCCGGTGCAGTAGTGGAAGGCTTTACGGAGGAAGTTGCAACGGCTTTTGTGGTAGTTTTACCTGATGTCGTGGACGAAGCGGCAGCCGGTTTTGTGGTAGTTTTAACAGATGTTGTAGATGAAGCCGCAGCCGGTTTTGCAGTAGTTTTTGCAGCAGTTGAGGCGGAAGTAGTATTTATAGTAGTTGAAGTAGTATTAGTTGTAGTATTAGTTGTCGTAGTAGTTGTAGTTGCAGCAGAAGTAGTTGAAACGGCAGCCGGAGCGGACTCCGCTGCGCTGGCGTTGTAAGCTGCCGGAGCAGAAACAGCCAGAGCTGAAAAAGCTGCACTTAACAAAGCGTTTCTGAACTTGTTATTCATAATGGACTCCTTTTCTCTCCGCACAGGCGGAGCGTAATATCAGTCAAAGCAATTATAGCAGATTTCTCCGGAGTATGCAAGCCAATTCCCGCATTTTTTACATAGTTTTATCATTTTTATTGCAAAAAACGGCTGGGAAATACAGGGGTATGATCGACTAATATATCTTATTATGTTATATTAAAAATACAATAAAGAGAAGAATGGAGAAAAGATATGTGTAAATCGCCAAAAGGGAAGCTGCTCAGAGCAGTCCGGCGCATCGCTCCACTATCCTCGGCAGCCGTCATGCTGTGTACAGCTGCACCACTTGCGGCATCAGCCGATGATGCGGAGAACCGGCTGTCCGATCCGGAATGGGACAGCGTATGTGGACGAAATACTGAAAAAGGAGAAGCCGCCCGGAGTAACGCTGCGATTCGTCAGCGGAGACTATTGCTTATGGCAGCAGTAACAATAAGGCAATATCTGCTTGAACGGAGGTCAACGGCAGAAAAGGAACAGCAGGTACTTGACAAATGACGGAAAAAATGGTAAAATCAGTAAAGTGAGCAGACCATGCGGCAGCGGGAACGCTTTCAGTTCACGAGGAAAGTCCGGGCACCACAGAGCATGATAGCTGTTAACGGCAGCCGAGGGCGACCTTAGGGCAAGTGCAACAGAGATATACTGCCGTCCTTACGGGCGGTGATGGTGGAAAGGCGGGGTAAGAGCCCACCAGAGCATTGGAGACAATGCTGCTATGTAAACCCTATCCGATGCAACGTCTATTGGTGCTTGTTATCTTAACGTCTGCTCGGCGGATAACAAGTAATGACGGCTTGAGCTTATCGGCGACGATAAGAGTAGATAAATTGCCGCACTCGACAGAACACGGCTTATCGGTCTGGTCACACAAAAAAAGAGAGAGCTTATGCTCTCTTTTTTTGTTATATGCTCCTCAGCCGTTTTTGTTTTCCTCTTTCTCTCTCCACAGCTTTCTGTATGATAAACAGGTCTGATTCTCTGCTTTCTTGAACTGCCTTGCAAAATAACTCTGGTCATTGAATCCGCACATATGTGCTATCTCCTCAATGGAGCGGTCTGAAAATCTCAGCAGTTTCTTTCCGTAATTGATACGTGCGGTGATGATGTGCTGGAATATAGTCTTTCCGTAGATTTTCTTGTACTCTCTCGTCAGGTAAAATTTGCTTATGTAGAATTCCAGCGACAGCTTTTCAAGTGAGAGGTCTTCGCTGAAATGGTCTTCAATATATGCGTGTACCATCGCCAGCTTTTCTTTTAGTCCCGAATCGTAATGCTGGGCATTGTCCGCAGATGTC
>CADBNS010000151.1 GCA_902796065.1 Ruminococcus flavefaciens | reverse complement strand
CAAAACTAAGCTCAAGGCTATCAGCTATGAGGAGCTCCCTGAGATCAACGATGACCTCATCAAGGATGCTACAGAGTTCGATACAGTTGATGAGTACAGAGCTGACATAAAGGCTAAGCTTGAGGATGCAGCTGTAAAGCAGGCTGATTCTGCTTACGAGGGTGCTCTTCTCAATGCACTTATCGAGAAGGTTGACGCTCCTATCCCGAACGTAATGTTCGAGCAGAGAATCGATACTCTCATGCGTGCATTCGATCAGCAGCTCCAGATGCAGGGCCTGAAGCTTGAACAGTACTGCCAGTACACAGGTATGACTATCGAAGACCTCAGAGATACTTACAGAGACAGAGCTGTTAACGAAGTTAAGCTCAGACTTGCTCTTGAGAAGATCGCTGAGCTCGAAAAGATCGAAGTCACTGAAGAGGAGATCAACAATGGTATCGCAGAGCTCGCAGCTGCAAACAATGTAGATGTTGAGACAATGAAGAGATTCGTTCCATTAGGCGAATTCATCGGTGACCTGAAGGTGCAGAAGGCTGTTGACATCGTTAAGGAGAACGCTGTCGTAGAGGAAGCTCCTGCAGAGGAAAAGGCTGCTGAATAATCAGGACATAAATACATAACAGGTCGTCCCGCATCTGCGGGACTGCCGTTTTTAAAGAAAGGGCGATGAATATGAGCTTAGTACCATACGTTGTTGAACAGACCAGCAGGGGAGAGAGATCATACGATATTTTCTCAAGACTGCTGAATGACAGGATCATCATGCTCTCAGACGAAGTAAACGATACTACAGCAAGTCTTGTAGTTTCACAGCTTCTTTACCTTGAGAGCCAGGATAGTGAAAAGGACATATCCCTGTATATCAACAGCCCGGGCGGTTCAGTAACTGCCGGTATGGCGATCTATGATACAATGAATTACATCAAGTGTGATGTATCAACTATATGTATCGGTATGGCTGCATCAATGGGTGCATTCCTGCTTTCATCCGGTGCTAAGGGCAAGAGGATCGCCCTCCCTAACAGCGAGATCATGATCCATCAGCCGCTTATCGGCGGTGGGCTCAGCGGTCAGCAGACTGATATTATGATACGCGCAAAGAATATGGAGCGTACCCGTGACCGACTGGAAGCAATTATTGCTGGAAACTGCGGAAAAACACAGGAAGAGGTCCACAATGCCTGCGAGCGTGATAATTTCATGACATCACAGGAAGCACTCCAGTTTGGTCTTATTGATAAGGTTATTGAAAAGAGGTAATATACTCAATGGCTGATTTTAAATCATGCAGCTTCTGCGGCAAAGGCGAGAACAGGGTCCACAGTATGTTTTCAGCAGGTTCAGCAAACATCTGCGATGAGTGTGTTACCTACTGCTATGAGATGCTTTACGGACCTGGTGTCGTTAAGGCTCAGAAAAAGGCTGCAACAACAAATAAGGAGTATTCACTATCTTCTATCAAGCTTCTGAAGCCTGTGGAGATAAAGGAGTTCCTCGATGACTATGTTATCGGTCAGGATGAGGCAAAGATCTCACTGGCGGTTGCAGTATATAACCACTATAAGAGAATACTCAGTCAGGACGACCAGCAGATAAAGAAGGATGACGGAGTTGAGCTTCAGAAGAGTAATGTGCTTCTTCTGGGACCTACCGGTGTTGGTAAGACTTTTCTTGCTCAGACACTTGCTAAGCTGCTCAATGTGCCCTTTGCTATCGCTGATGCCACAACTATCACTGAGGCTGGTTACGTCGGCGACGATGTAGAAAACGTTCTGCTCAGACTTATCCAGGCAGCAGACTTCGATATTAAGGCTGCTGAGCGCGGTATCATTTATATTGATGAGATCGATAAGATCGCACGTAAGTCAGAGAATACTTCACTTACCCGTGATGTAAGCGGTGAGGGAGTTCAGCAGGCACTTCTGAAGATCATTGAGGGTACTGTATCCAATGTACCTCCTCAGGGCGGCAGAAAGCACCCGAATCAGGAAGTAATACAGATAGATACCAAGAATATTCTCTTTATCTGCGGCGGTGCTTTTGACGGACTTGAAAAACAGATCCAGTCAAGAATCGGTAAGGCTCCTATTGGTTTCGGCGGTGAGATCAACACTTCCGCTGAGATCCATGACAATATATTCAAGAAGGTAGTTCCTAAGGACCTTGTGAAGTTCGGAATGGTACCGGAATTTGTCGGACGTCTTCCGGTCATCACTGTTCTTGAAGAGCTGGATGAGGCGTCACTTGTACGTATTCTCACTGAGCCGAAGAATGCTCTTATCAAGCAGTACAAAAAGCTCTTTGAGTACGATGATATTGAGCTTGAGATACAGGATGATGCTCTTATTGAGATCGCAAAGAAGGCTATCGAACAGAAAACCGGTGCAAGAGGACTTCGTTCAATACTGGAGGGAATTCTCAAGCACACTATGTTCAAGGTACCGTCAGATGGTTCAATTGCGAGAGTAACAGTTACAGCAGACTGTGTACTCAAGGATGCTGAGCCTATATTGACCAAGAGAACAAATAAAAACGCAACTATTGCGTAATAATGTATGTACGGGACTGCTCATGCAGTCCCTTTTTTTCTCAGCATCCGCAGCCGCAGCCGTTATTATTGCCGCAGTCATTGCATCCGCAGCCGCATGATGAGAAGAGCATGATGAAGATCAGAAGAAGAATGATCCACCAGCAGTTATTTCCGTCGAAGCAAGAATTACACATAATAATAATCTCCTTTAAAGATGTATTTGAACCGCTTTGACTGCGTTTCATAGTACATAGTATGCTCCGTGAAAAAAAGTGTTACAAAAAATGTCAGCCTCTCTTATTTCGACGATTATCGCATTTTTCCAATGGCATAATAGTAAAGGAACATAAGAACCTGTCTTCATAAGATGCCACGACTGCTTGTGATGACAGGTTCTGAATAAGGAGGCTGTTATGATAAATACAGATAAGTTTACAAAACGTGCAGTGAAGATAATCGATTCTGCGGTGGAGCTTGCTTCTGAGCTGGGACACACATATGTGGGAACTGAACATATTCTGCTGGCAATATCAGGCGACGGTAAATCTGACGCAGCAGAGATTCTTGTGGATAACTGCGTGTGCTACGATGATCTCAGGGGAGAAATAATAAAGATGACAGGTATCGGCTCACCGTCCATACTAAACCAGAGATGCCTGACAACTGCGGCAAAGAGAGTGCTTGAAGGAGCGTACTACATTTCGGTTGAAGATAAAAAGAAGCAAGCCGGACCAGAGCATATACTTGCCGCAATGCTTAGGGAGAACTCCTGCACAGCGTGTACGGTCATAAAAAAGACAGGCGGAGACCTGCTTGGTATCTGCGCCGGACTTGATATGATAGATTCTGCGGAGATACGCGGTCAGCTGTATGATTCGATCAAGCCCAGGGCGGTGCATCTGCCTAATTTGTTCCGATTCGGACGAAATATGACAGACATGAACACAGTACGGAAAAATGATCCCCTCATAGGAAGGGCGAAGGAGATAGAGCGGATATTGCAGGTACTTTCCAGACGGAGTAAGAATAATCCGTGTCTCATCGGGGAAGCGGGAGTTGGTAAGACTGCCATAGTTGAAGGTGTTGCTGAGCTGTTTGTAAGGAATCTTGTTCCGGACTCGCTAAAGAATAAGTTCATTTTCTATCTTGATTTTACAGCGATCCTATCCGGTGCAAAGTACAGGGGAGATTTTGAGGAGCGCGTGAAGGCGTGTATTGATGAGGCGGTGAATGCCGGAAATATCATTCTTTTCATTGATGAGATACACACAATAGTCGGTGCCGGAGCAGCTGAGGGAGCGATAGATGCGGCGAATATAATGAAACCGCAGCTTGCCCGAGGTGAGCTCCAGATAATCGGAGCTACTACCTATGATGAGTTCCGCAGGACAATACAGAAGGATACAGCACTTGAACGCAGATTTCAGCCTGTAATAGTGGACGAGCCTGATACTGACAGCTGTGCTGAGATGATGATCGGACTGAAAAGCAAGTACGAGACTTATCACGGAGTAGATATAGACGACGAAATCATACACAAGGCTATACAGCTTGCGGTGCGCTATATTCCGGACCGTTATCTTCCGGACAAAGCGATAGATATAATTGACGAAGCCTGTGCCTGTGCGAAGATAAGGGCAGGCTCAATGTATTTCAGCAGCGACACGGATATGATACGGCTGAACAGCGGAAGTATCTCTACCCGAAGCATAAGCAAGGCACTGAATGCGTCCAGACCATCGGTAACGGAAACAGATCTGCGCGCTGTAGTATCAGTCCGGACGGGAATACCCGTAAACAGCATAACATCAGCGGAAGCTGACAAGCTGAATATGCTTGGAAGAGTGCTTGAACAGAAAGTGATAGGTCACAAATATGCGGTACAGAAGGTCGCCGATGCGGTATGCCGAGGAAAATCCGGACTCCAGAATGCAGACAGACCCATTGCATCATTCATGTTTGCAGGTCCCACGGGAGTAGGCAAAACTCAGCTTGCCAAAGCACTTGCGGAGTGCGTATTCGGCTCAGCTGATGCGCTTATACGTGTGGATATGTCTGAGTACATGGAGAAACACGCTGTATCAAGGCTTATCGGAGCACCTCCCGGATATGCAGGCTATGATGAGCAGACAAACACGTTATGTGACAAGATACGCCGTCAGCCGTATTCTATAGTGCTGTTTGACGAGATAGAGAAAGCAGACAGTGAGGTGCTGAATATCCTGCTGCAAATACTTGATGACGGGATACTGACCGATTCGTCCATGCACAGAGCAAGTTTCCGCAATGCAATAATCATAATGACCTCCAATATCGGAGCTGAAATATGCAGCAGCCGTACCTCACTTGGATTCGGCTGTGACGGGAAAGATGATACTGACCGGAGGGTGACTGAGCGGATCAGGTCGCACTATGCTCCGGAACTGCTGAATCGTATCGATGAGATAATAGTATTCCGTTCTCTTGAAAAGGACGATCTTGTACGGATAGGTGGAATAGCGATGAATGATCTGGCAAGGAGGGCAGATGCACTTGGCATCAAGGTGCGGTATTCAGATAATGTAACACGGCTCGTTGCGGTATCACGGGACACTGAGCGGTACGGAGCCCGTCCGATAAAGCGGAGTATCACGGACATGATCGAAAACAGGCTTGCTCACATGATAATCGATGCGGAGGTCAAAAGGGGAGATGAGATCTATCTTGATGTCAAGGATAACAAGATAAGCTTCACCCTGACTGTGAAGGAAGCGGTATCGTAAGACCGTAAATGTCTTGACTTTATGCCTCAAAAGTATTATAATATGGGTATATTATTTTTGGAGGCGGAAAATGAAGACCGGACTTGTTATGGAAGGCGGCGCAATGCGCGGATTGTTCTCAGCTGGAGTTATTGACGTACTAATGGAAAATGGTATTACTTTTGACGGAGCTGTGGGAGTTTCTGCCGGAGCTTGTTTCGGCTGCAACTACAAATCCCATCAGCCGCGGCGTGTCATAAGGTACAATACACGCTTCTGTAAGGATAAGCGCTATTGCAGCGTAAGGTCACTGATAACTACCGGTGATATGTTCGGTGCGGAGTTCTGCTATCACAAAATACCGGACGAACTTGATGTATTCGACTTTGAGACATACCGTAACAGTCCTATGGAATTCTATGTGGTATGCACAGATATAGAGACAGGAAAGCCGGTATACAGGCGCGTGCGGACCTGCGACAGAAATGATCTTGAATGGATACGCGCATCTGCATCAATGCCGCTTGCTGCGCGCATAGTCAATGCAGACGGAAGAAAGCTGATGGACGGAGGAATATCCGACTCCATTCCGCTGAAGTTCATGGAAAAGACGGGATACGAAAAAAATGTGGTTATAGTAACACAGCCTCGTGACTATCATAAAAATCCGGACGGTACAATAAAGCTGATAAAGGTGGCATACCGCAAATATCCGGAGTTTGTCAGGGCGTGTGAGCACAGACCGAAGATGTACAATGACGAACTGAGTTATATAAGGAAGGCAGAATCAGACGGAAGGGCATTTGTTATAGCTCCACCGGAGAAGCTGCCAATAGGACACATCGAGCATGACAGTGAAGTGCTCCTTGAGGTGTACAGACGTGGCAGAAAAGCTGCAAATGACAGTCTTGAAGCACTGATAGAATTTATGAATGAAAAAAACTGAGAAAAGGTCCGGAAGTCTGATTCTTCCGGACCTTTTGAGTAATTATGGTTATGTATCAGTCATAGTAATTGGCAAGCCAGCTGTTTATAGCTTCAGCAACTTCATCAGGCTTCTGGAGATATATCATATGTGCACCGGGTATATCAGCGATCTCACAGCTGCCCAACTTTTCGATGTACTCTTTTCGACCTGCGTTCATCTCATCGTTGAAGTTAGAAAGGTACTCCTGGAATGCAGCGTCCATATCATCAGTATGTACATCTGCTCCGGCGGAATTATACAGGTCGTCCATGAAGTTCTGATAAACAACAAAATCGTCCATATTATCGATCTGAGCAAGTATATAGAGCTTAGGAATATCATTTGGTGTCATCATGGACCATGTGTTGGTCAGGTTATCATAGATGTGCATGACCTCGCTGCCGGTTGCGGCAGAGAAGCCATTGTAGAAGGACATAGCCTTAGCAGTCTGACGAAGGTCGTCAGGAGCTGCAGCAAAGTCGATCATACCTAACTGCTTGTGGAGAAAACGGTGCAGACCAAGAGTCATGATAGTGCGTTCCATAAGTACCATATCCTTGCCGGGCAGCTGGTCTGTTTGTTTTTCTACGCCGAAAAAGGTACCGTCAAGGAATACAGAGCCTTCTATCTCATCGGGATACTTGTTTAGCCAGTAAGTAGCATAAACACCGCCGATAGAATGGGGAAGGAGTATGTAGGGACCGTCCTCGCCCATGTTATTCAGAGCTGTCCTGTAGCTGTTGACGATATTCTCAACGGTCATTTCCATGTTGGTATCATCGCTTGCACCATAACCGGGAGTATCAAGAGCAATGACACGGCAGTTGTCGCTGAGCTGCTCAGCCACAGCCTTGATGTCGATAGAGTAGGTGTTTTCACCAAGACCCGGCAGAGCGACAAATGTATGCTCAGCATCATTGCTGCCGTAAACATAGGTATTGAGATCGAAGCTGCCGGCTGATACCGGATTGTAGTAGCCGCTGCTTTTTATCAGTTCGAGGTCTTTTTTCCGTGCGATCTTATTATTGACAAATGATGCTGCCAACGCTAACACAATTAGCAGCAGTATGACAAGTATTATTCGCAGTATAGCTTTGAGTATTTTCTTACCTGTGCTTGTTTTAGTTTCCATGATTGATTCCTTTCTGAAACGGTTGAATTGTGTATAAATTATAACATTACACACATAAAATGTCAAGGAAATAACCATCTCATTATGTATAATTGTATCGTGTATGAATACTCCCGTTTCTGAACGATCGTATTTCGGAAAATCCACTAAAAAAAATATGGCATATTTACTAAATTTATTACCTCTTTGGACTGGACAAATGAGTTTTCATATGATATAATATTACCAGTGTAATTGCAACGACCCTTTAATTCAATCCTGTGAGGTTGGCAAGGCGGTTTAATGAATAGCAGGTTCTTTACGCATATGTGTGAGATGTATGTGTATGTATAATGTATCTGGTGAATTTAGTACCCGTCTGTACCCACAGGCGGGTTTTTTGTACATTCCATATCTTTTTGATCTTCTTGGAGGAAGCATGGAAGAAAAACGTATAATAATGGATGAAAAGGCAGTCGGAAGAGCTATTGCCCGTATCTCATACGAGATAATCGAACATAACAAAGGAACGGATGATCTCTGCATAATCGGTATCATTTCACGGGGCGCACCCATAGGAAAAAGGATAGCTTCCAAGCTGAATGAGCTTGAAAATGCTGATATACCGTTCGGTACTCTGGATATAACTCCATACCGCGATGACAAGACGGCTGATATACCGGACGAGTCCACAGAAATACCGTTTTCCGTAGCAGATAAGAACGTTGTCATAGTTGACGATGTGCTGTTCACAGGAAGAAGTGCCCGTGCAGCCATCGATGCTATCATCAAGCGCGGCAGACCCCGTTCCATACAGCTTGCAGTCCTCGTGGACAGAGGACACCGCGAACTGCCGATACGTCCGGACTACGTGGGAAAGAATCTTCCCACATCACACAATGAGGTCGTTAAGGTATCGGTAACTGAGACCGACGGCATCGATTGTGTAGCATTATTCGATTCAGACGCTCTTAAATAAGAGCCATACCTGACAGGAGGGTAAAATGTCATCAATACTCATCAAGAACATACGCGCTGTAGATACTGAAACAGACAAGGTAACTGATGTGCTTGTAAGCGACGGAAAGATCGCAGAGATAGCAGAGAACATCACTGCATCTGCTGATACTGTCATTGACGGAAACGGACTTGTACTTATGCCGTCGCTGTTTGATATGCACGTACATTTCAGAGATCCCGGCTTCACCCATAAAGAGGACATTCTTACGGGCTGCGGAGCTGCTCTTGCAGGCGGAGTTACCGGCGTACTTGCTATGCCGAACACAAAACCGCCGTGCGACGATCCCGAGGTGATACGATATATCATAAACAAGGCGGAGGGAACAGGCGTTGAGGTATATCCCGTAGGCTGCATTACCGGTGGAATGAGCGGAAATGGACTGTGTGACTATGGAGCACTGAAGGAAGCCGGCTGCATCTGCATTTCAGATGACGGAAGACCTGTTGAGAATGCGGAGCTCATGAGACAGGCTTTGGAGAAGTCAAAAGAGAACGGACTCCTTGTTGCGTCTCATTGTGAGGACCTCAACATCATAAACGGAGGCATCATCAACAAGGGTGAGACCTCAGCAAAGCTGGGCGTAAAGGGTATGGACCGCGCCTCAGAGGATTACATAACAGCCCGTGAGATGATACTTGCATCATCTGTAAATGCACGTATACACATATGTCATGTAAGCACAGAGGGCAGCACCGCCATGATAAGATTTGCAAAGGCCCGCGGAGTTAAGGTTACCTGCGAGACCGCACCCCACTACTTTATGCTCACTGACAAGCTCCTTGAAAAGAGAGATGCAGATTACCGTATGAATCCTCCGCTGCGTACTCCTGAGGACGTAAAGGCGATCATTGAGGGCATCAAGGACGGTACCATCGACTGCATCATCACTGACCATGCTCCTCACGCAGCAAATGAGAAGGCTGATTTCGCGAAGGCTCCGAACGGTGTCGTAGGACTTGAAACATCACTGGCAGCTACCCTGACAGCCCTCTACCATACCGGTGAGGTCACCTTGAAGAAGGTCATTGAGCTGATGTGTGTCAATCCGCGAAGGATACTTGGACTTGATGTACCGTCGATCACTGTCGGCAGTACAGCTGACCTTGTAATTGCTGACCTTGACCGCGAGTGGACTGTGGAACCTGAGAAGCTCCATTCAAAATCGCACAATACCGTATTCAAGGGCATGACTCTGAAGGGTAAGGCTCTGGTAACTATATCAAAGGGAATAATAAGATACGACGAAAGGAAGTAATGTAATGTCATTTGACAGACTTATTGAAAGAATTATCGAACTGAAAAACCCTACTGTAGTAGGTCTTGATCCAAAGCTGGAATACGTACCTGAGTTTCTCCAGAAGCGCTATCTTGAGGACGACGGCGGCACTCTGAAGGCTGCTGCAAAGGCTATATTTGCATTCAATCAGGCAATAATCGACGAGATCCACGATCTTGTACCTGCTATCAAGCCACAGGCTGCATACTATGAGATGTACGGTCACTATGGTATCAAGGCACTTGAAAAGACTATCCGTTACGCAAAGCTCAACGGTATGTTCGTTATCACTGACGGAAAGAGAAACGACATCGGAGCAACAATGGAGGCATACACAAATGCGCATCTCGGCTCAGTAAGAGTATCTGATAACGACATCGAGCCGCTGGGTGCAGATGCACTTACAGTAAACGGCTACCTCGGAACAGACGGTATAGAGCCGCTTCTGAAGGTTTGCCGGGAGAAGGACAAGGGTATCTATGTACTTGTCAAGACCTCCAATCCGTCCAGTGGAGAGCTCCAGGATATGAAACTTGCTGACGGCAGAACTATATACGAGGCAATGGGCGATATGTGTGAGAAATGGGGAGCTGATACTGTAGGCAAGTACGGCTATTCCGGAGTAGGAGCTGTAGTTGGAGCTACATACCCCGAAATGCTCACTGAGCTGAGACAGAGACTTCCTCATACAATGTTCCTTGTACCCGGATACGGTGCACAGGGCGGCGGAGCTGAGGGCCTCAAGGGCGGATTCGACGAAAACGGACTTGGAGCTATTGTAAACTCCTCACGTGCAGTAATGTGCGCGTACAAGAAGGAGGGCTGCGACGAGCGTGATTTTGCAAAGGCAGCAAGAAGAGAAGTTATCCGTATGCGTGACGACATCTGCCAGTATATTTCACTTAAATAAACTGTAAAATACAGGGCATTGAGCCCTGATTAAAAGTGTCCCTCACAATGGCGTGAGGGATGCTGTAAATCTTCATCAAACCTCTACTGCAATCCAAAGGAGGACTATTGTAATGTCATTATTCAGAAACGGCGAGAAAGCCTATCTTCTGCTCGCAGACGGACAGGTATTTGAAGGACGCAGCTTCGGAGCAAAAGGAACTGTAGTCGGAGAGGTAGTATTCACTACCGGCGTTACCGGATTTCAGGAAACGCTGACTGATCCGAGCTACTACGGTCAGATAGTAACACAGACATTTCCGCTTATCGGAAACTATGGAATCAACTCAGAGGACAATGAGTCGGCAAAGTCATATGTAAGCGGCTATATCGTAAGGGAATGGTGCGAGGAACCGTCGAATTTCCGCTGTGAAGGAAACGTCAATGATTTCCTGAAGGAGCACAACATTATCGGTATCTGGAACATCGATACACGCAGACTTACCCGTATAATACGCGAAGTAGGCGTAATGAACGGCGTTATCACAACTGATGATGTTTATTCCAGAAAAGAAGAGCTTCTGACAAAGATAAAGGAGTTCACAGTCAGGGACGCTGTAAAGTCAGTGACTAATACCGAGACACTTAAATATGAGCCGGAGGAAAAGAAGTATCGTGTAGTTCTGTTTGACTTCGGATATAAGCGCAATATCCGTCAGGAACTGGTAAAGCGCGGCTGTGAAGTGATAGTAGTACCTGCTTATACTACTGCTGAGGAAGTAAAGGCGCTGGCGCCGGACGGTATCATGTTCTCGAACGGTCCCGGAGACCCGGCGGAGAATACTGAGATCATCGCCAATATCCGTGAGATACAGCAGCTTGGCATACCGATATTCGGAATATGTCTCGGTCACCAGCTTATGGCACTTGCCAACGGCGGAAAGACAGAGAAGCTGAAATACGGTCACAGAGGTGCAAATCAGCCTGTTATCGATATGGAAAGCGGACTTACATATGTTACCAGCCAGAACCACGGATATGCAGTAATAGGGGAGAGCATCTCTCCGGAGATCGGACACGTTTCCCACATCAATGCAAACGATAAGACCTGTGAGGGAATACGCTATACAGGTGTAAACGCATTCACAGTGCAGTTCCACCCGGAAGCTCACGGCGGACCGCTGGATACATCTTATCTGTTTGATGAATTCATCACAAGAATGAAGAAGGGAGACGACTGATATGCCGCTGAGAAAAGATATAAAGAAAGTACTTGTTATCGGCTCCGGACCTATTGTTATCGGTCAGGCAGCTGAGTTCGACTATGCCGGAACACAGGCTTGCCGCGCATTGAAACAGGAGGGACTTGAGGTCGTACTTATCAACTCAAACCCTGCTACGATCATGACGGATAAGGCAATGGCTGACAAGGTATATATAGAGCCGCTGACACTTGATGTAGTAAAGCGTATAATCGAAATAGAGAAGCCTGACAGTGTACTGTCCACACTTGGAGGACAGACTGGTCTTACACTTTCAATGCAGCTTGCTGAGGAAGGCTTCCTTGAATCACATAATGTAAAGCTGCTTGGAGCTGACCCGGAAACTATCCACAAGGCAGAGGACAGACAGGCATTCAAGGATACTATGGAGAAAATAGGCGAACCGTGTATTCCTTCAAAGGTCGTGGAGACCGTAGAGGACGCAATGGATTTTGCTGAGGTCATACATTATCCTGTAATTGTACGTCCTGCGTTCACACTTGGCGGTACAGGCGGCGGTATAGCCAATACACCTGAGGAGCTCCACGAAATAGCTACCAACGGACTGCGTCTGTCTCCTATCACCCAGATACTTGTTGAGAAATGCATCAGCGGCTGGAAGGAGATAGAGTT
>CADBNS010000150.1 GCA_902796065.1 Ruminococcus flavefaciens | reverse complement strand
CTCACACAGGGCAAGCCGTACATAATCGGCGGAATCATCAGCTCCGGCAGCACAATTGACCAGGTATACGGAGGAATATACAGTGCTGACGGAAGCAAGAGCATAATTTACTGCTCAGACACACCCAAGACCACAGCCTACGACCTGAGAAGGAAGTTTGACAATACGCTCACATTCAATACACTTGCAAACGGCAGCTATCTCTATAAGATAGTGGTAAAGACAGCCAATGGAGAGACCGTAGCAGTAGAGTCGCCGTTCACAGTAGGCGGCGGAGCAGCAGCTCAGACCAGCGGCAGCTCAGGAGTAACTATTTCCGGCTCTATCGTACCGACAGGAGCACTTGTACAGGGCAAGCCGTACATAATCGGCGGAATCATCAGCTCCGGCAGCGCGATCGACCAGGTATACGGCGGAGTATACAGTTCAGACGGCAAGAAGAGCATAATTTACTGCTCAGACACACCTAAGACAACGACCTACGATCTGAGAAAGAAGTTCGATAATGAGCTGACCTTCAACACACTTCCGAAGGGAAGCTACACATACAAGATAATGGTAAGAACAGCAAACAGCGAGACTATAGTAGCTGAATCACAGTTTACAGTATGATAGAATAGCAAGAGCCGCAGCCATTCCGGAGATCCGGAAGGACTGCGGCTTTTTTGTTTTATCTGCTGAGCATGGCATCGGTAATCATTACTGCATTACGAACGCAGTCATCGCAGCTGCACAGCATTTTTCCGGTAGAGATACCTTTGAGGTCGCCGCAGCCTGTTGCGCCGCACACTCGTTTGAACTCGCTGTACAGTGTCCGGGCAGCAGCACCGGCGGGAGCCTTACCGTTATTGAGCAGACCCATGACCATTTCCGCACCGCACAAAGCGCCGCAGGTAGCCTCTATAGAGCCCATACCGGCGCCGAAGGTCGAGCCGAGGGCTTTGAGAGCGGCATCTGTCAGCGGCAGCAGGTCGGCATAAGAGAGGAGCACAGCCTGACAGCAGTTATTTCCGCTGTGTTTAAGTTCGACTGCCTTATCGCATCTATCCATAGAATCAGATCCTTTCATTATTGCGTTTCGAGACTATCTGACGCAGAAAAACAATAGTATGAGTTCATTATATCGCTGAACTTAGTATTTGTCAATAGCCGGCGCGGCATATTGAATAACCGTGCAAATACCGGCATATACTTTACCAAAAGCCAGTGGAGGTATAACATTATGACGCACCGCACATACAGTTTATGGAGCAGTACAGTACTCAGCACAGCGGCATCGCTTGTAATGGGACTTGCCATTACGGGAACTGGACTGCTGATATTTTCCGCATTTGTATATTTCATGATGGACAGCATCATGTTCCTTGATTTTTTCTCCGGAGCGGCACTGTCAGCCGGAGCATTCATCTCTGCATTTATCACCGGTAAGCATCGTCGCCGGCGGGGACTTGCAGAGGGAGCGATATGCGGAGTGCTGATGTACGGGGTACTTACCCTGTGCGGAGCGCTCATAGCAGGCGGACTTCCGGAGACAAAAAAGCTCCTCCTGCTGATACTCTCGGGAGCAGCAGGAGGAGTAACGGGGGTCAACACACGCCGACCCGCCTATCTTATGGATCAATAATTGCCGGAGGTATCCTCCATCAGTCTGAACTTGATCTCATACGTAGTGACCTTACCGTTTTTATCCACATGAGCGCAGGTAGCGGGGACTAAGTCGTTAGCGCCGTAGGAAGCGCTGATAGTTTCGTAGAGTTCATCGTAGGTTTTAACGGGAGTACCATTGATAGCGGTGATGAAGTCGCCGGGTTTGAGGGCGGTATTATAAATATCGCAGTCCTTGCTGATAGTGGAGATATAGATACCCTCGAATTCCTCTGGGAGTTCAAATCCGAGGTCTTTTTCGATGCTTTCGCGTTTAGCGTCGGAGGACATATCCTTCAGAGTGATACCGATGCGGAAACGACCGCTGATGAAGCCGTTGTTGATGAGTTCCTTGATAATGGGGGAAGCCTCATTGATAGTGATAGCGAAGCCGAGACCCTCATATGTGGAGCTTACGTATTTAGATGAGGTAATACCGATAACCTGACCGTACATATTAACGAGAGCACCGCCGGAGTTACCGGGACTGATAGCAGCGTTAGTCTGAATGCAGTCCATTTCAAAGCCGGTAGCATCGCTGCGGATCTTACGGTTTACGGCAGAAACGATACCGTCAGTAACGGTACTTGAGAGACCGGCAGGGTTTCCGACCGCAACGACCTGTTCGCCGACGATAACTTCCTGAGAATCGCCGAGAACGGCAGGTTCCAGATCGGAAGCGCTGATCTTGATGACAGCAATATCTGTTTTTGCGTCACGGCCGACGATCTTAGCGGGGAAAACGTCACCGTTTATGAGGTGAACATCGTGGTAGCCTTTTTCCAGCAGCACATGAGCGTTAGTGACGATATAGCCGTCCTTAGAGATGATAACGCCGGAGCCGGTACTTGACGGGATCTTGCGGAGCTCGTCCTCGTAGGTATAGATTTCCACGATAGAAGGCTTAACAGCGGCAGCCACGCCCTCGGTAGTATACTTGCCGGTTTCGTCCTGGAAGTTGGAGAGTTCATTAGCGCCGGCAGGTTTTTTCTCGCGGTAGAGGACGACATTTCTGCCGGATGCGAGGTTTTTCAGAGCGAGGTCGCTGCGGAAAATATCGGAAGCGATGCCGTAAACAGACAGACCGATAGTAGTCAGCAGTATGAAGAGGAATGAAGCGACGATGAAACGTTCACGTTTCAGGCGTTGACGGCGTTCTTCCTCCTCGTCCTCAGCGCGGAGCTGAGCGGCACGTTTTTTGTCGTAGCTGTCAAAGCCGATGGGTTCATACATGAAGGCATCGTACACAGGGATAGCGTGAACAGCGGCGCCATCGCCGGAAGAAACAGTGGAAGCTGACTGATTTGGGAGCGGATTATCCACAATAGGAATATCCACATCTTTGCCGTCGTCCGCAGGCTTCGGAGCATCGGAGGTATCAGCCGGAGCGGACTCCGCAGCGTCAGTGGAAGTATCAGTGGAATCCTCCGCAGCATCGGGCAATTCGTCAGCAGAATCGGGAGCCGCATCGCTGACGGGAGCGTCAGTCACCTCCGCGGGAGTATCGGCAGCATCTACGGCAGCCGGCTCATCATTGGTAATATCGGGAACATTGATGTCAGTGTCGGCGGAATCATCGGCACCGCCGGGAGTAACGGTGAATAAGTTATCTCTATCGTCCATACTATCTCCTTTACTGCTTGTTCTTTTTATCGTTGATTTTCTTATCGGAGTGTTTGCCGGATTTAGTGGGATCCTCGGGGATCTGTATCTGGAACTCGGTATATTCGCCATAGATGCTCTTGACGACGATATGACCGTGGTGCAGGTGGACTATCTTACGTGAGATAGACAGACCCAGACCCAGACCGGTAGTATCCTTGCCTCTGCTGGAATCGGTCTTATAGAATCGGTCGAATACCTGCTGTATTTCGGAGTCTTTAAGGCCCTCGCCGGTATTTCTGATACCGATGATGCAGGTATCTCCGTCCTTATCGAAGCTGAAAGAGAGGGTACCGCCCTCATTGACGAATTTGACAGCATTTTCCACGAGGTTATAAACTACCTGCTGCATAAGGTCGGCATCGACCACAGCCTCCAGAGGGCTGCTGCCGAGACCATCGACCTCTACGTGTTTATCGTCGATTTTTTTCTCGAACATAAAGACGGTCTGGATAACGAGGTCGGTCATATTAGTCGGCTTGAAATTCGGGGACATAGTACCGGACTCAAACTTAGTCATATTGAGCATAGAGCTGATGAGGATCCTGAGACGTTTTATCTCCTTGGAAACGAGTACGAGGTACTCATTCTGACGGGTTTTCTTGATAGTACCGTCGAGGATACCGTCAACGAAGCCGCCGATAGTGGTGATAGGGGTTCTCAGCTCGTGGGAAACGTTAGCGATGAAGGTCTTGCTGGTCTCGTCGCTTTTTTCGACGTTAGTGGCGAGGGCGTTGACGCAGGTAGCAATATCCTGGAGATTTCCGGGCATATCGGTGCGTATTTTCTCTGAGAAGTCACCTTTTGCGTACATTTCGCTGACTCTCAGGAAGTCATTCTCATAAGCGACGTGTTTTTTGATCCTGCGTTTAAGCAGCAGGTAAGTGAGGTAGATACCCACAGCGGCGAAGAGAATGTAAAACAGAGCGATCTTAGCGGTAAAGGAGTTGATAGGATCCATATTGCCGTAGATGAGCGCATAGGATTTGACAGGAGAAACTACACCGGATTTAAAGAAGAACATGGTACCGTAGAGCATCAGCGGCTTACTTGCGGAGATGCTGGCGGAGTTAGCGGTAAGTATGTCGTCCTCTTCGAGGGAATCCTTCATATCCGTATCCAGCTTTGTGCCGGAATTGTAAGGAGTGAGGATACAGTTTCCCTCGGCGTCGTAAATATAGATCTCCAGACCGTACTCATCGCAGAAGCGTGAGTGGAGCTGTTTAACTCTGTCGCCGTAGATATTACCGGAAGCGTCGAACTCGTCTCTCAGGCAGTCGATGAACAGCGTACTGTCGGATCGGAGCGCATCGAGGCGGACCTTTTTATAGACGGCGGAGCTGATACTGACCATAACGAGACCGGTGAGCATAAGCACAACGATGACGACGAGCAGCGCATAGCGGAACAGTTTATAGTATGAACTTTTTTTGGTGTTCATTTAATCACCTCAGAAATGCATACAGGGGACGAAGAACGTCCCCTGAGAAAAGATTTTAGTCAGCAGGAGACGGAGGGATCACTCCTCTTCCTCAGCTTCAAACTTATAGCCTACTCCCCAGACAGTCTTGAGAGCCCACTTGTCGGAAACGCCCTCGAGCTTTTCGCGCAGGCGCTTGATATGAACATCGATAGTACGGGAATCGCCGTAGTACTCGAAACCCCACACCTCATCGAGGAGCTGATCGCGGGTATACACCCTGTTGGGATTAGAAGCGAGGTAGAACAGTAATTCCAGCTCTTTTGGGGGAGTATCGATATTTTTACCATTGACCTTGAGCTCATACCTTGTCATATTGACAGAGAGCTTATCATAGCGGACCTCTTTGATTTCGGGCTCGACATTGACATTACCGGTACGGCGTGTTACCGCATTGATACGAGCGATGACCTCCTTGGCATCGAAAGGCTTGACGATATAGTCGTCAGCGCCCAGTTCGAGACCGATGACCTTGTCGATAGTCTCGCCCTTGGCAGTGATCATAATGATCGGGACGTTGGATTTTTTTCTGATTTCGCGGCAGACCTGCCAGCCGTCCATACCGGGGAGCATAATATCGAGAAGCACCATATCAGGCTTCAGGGCATTGAATTTAACAACAGCCTCCTCACCATCGTGAGAGAGGATAACGCTGTAGCCGTCTTTTTCGAGATAAAGCCGGAGCAGGTCGCATATATTTTTATCATCATCTACGATAAGAACTTTAAAGCTTTTTTCATTTGCCATTTAGTAAAACCCCTCTTTCTAACCAAAAATGAAATGATAGTACAAAAAGTTATCGTTATAATATATTATAACGCAAATACAGTTGATTGTCAATTCATTTTTTGCTTACAGAGAGTATTATTTTTCATTCTTCCGCTCCGATAGCTTCTGTTAGCTGTTTGATGATTTCACTGAAATACCTTGGACTGACTTCGCCGGCGGGGACGGGTTTATCATTACTATTAGTATAAAACGACAGTGTTTCTACAGATACGTCATCTGAATTGTCATAAAACACCTCAATATACATTCCGGAGAATTTCAGTTCAGCGGTATAGCTCACGCCGGACTTAGGGGAATCGGTGCGATAGAAGTAGTAGAACATACCCGCATCTTCGGCAGTACCCTTGAACCAGCCGGATTTGAGCATTTTACCGGCGAAAGCGAGTCTATTGAGTTCGCGGTCGTTGAACCGGGCAATATCGGTCATAGACTTTTCCTCATCGGTAATGTGGAAAACGCAGCGGTCCAGCTGAGGGAACGGCTGAGTTATTTCATAGTCGGAGAGCTGTTCCTTCCAGACAGCCAGCTCATCAGCGGAGAGTTCGATGGGGTGAACAAGACCGATAGAAGCGTTATCGGGGATCTCGAACTCGTCCTCATCGGAGGTAGTGAAGCTGCCGTCATCGAGGTAGCGGAAGGAAGCGGAGAGACCGTTCTCGTCGTAGATACCCCAGATTAGGCCGACAGCGAAGCAGTGCATCAGGGGATTGCTGACGAACAGCTTCTTCCAGTTATCCGCGGACCATTTTCTGTCGCACAAGAGGACGTACTCAAGGCGTGAGCGCTGAGCGGACACAGTAGACTTCATAAGTTTTTTCATTTCCTTGAAGTCATTGTAGGCTTTAGCGGAGAGTTCGGGGTCGTCATTAGCGCCGGGTTTAGGGAGATTTTTTATCTTCTTGTCGCCGTTGAATATTTCAATATCCAGAGAAGGCGTAAGGTAGACGCTGAACTGTCTGCTGCCGTAATTGAAGGTGCGGCACATTTTCTCATCGAAGCCGAGGTCGGGAACGATGCGGTCAGCGAGCTCCTCTTTAGTGATACCCAGGAGCTGAGCGGCATCATTCATAGCCTCGCCGGCAGCGCTGCGCACCTGACGCTTCTTATATTTTCTGGACATTTCGTCAACTATCATCAGAGCGCTGGACGAGCCATTGAGCGCGATAGCGCGGACAGCATCGGAAGCGATAGCGCCGCGTGAGTTTTCGGACCATTCCTTGATATACTGCACGAGGGTAGAGATAGCCTCGGAGCCGCCGTGAACAGCGGAGAAGAAGAGCACCCACTTATTCTTGGCGACTGCGCCGTCATCGATCCACCTACCCAGCACATCGAGGGCGAAGTTTTCGGTATCTGCGGAATTGAGACCTGCGGCGATGGTATCAGCAGCGGGATCCTTCTGACCGGGGATATTAGCGTAGCACAGCAGGAGAGCCTGAAGAGTCAGTTCCGGAGCCTCGCCGCCGTCGGAGGTACGGACGGGCTGGAAAGGCTGAGTGAAGAGCCATGCCAGTTTTTTAGTTTTATTGCCCTTGGTGAGGTCCTTGACAACGTCGCCGGAGCCGCTGCTTTCCGGAGCATCTTCCACCGGAGCGCCGAGGAGCACACTGATACGGGTCTTGATCTTAGCGGATTTTTCGCAGTTCAGAGCAGATTCGAGGGCACGGGTGTAGTTATCCGCACCCTGTTTTTCGATAACTGAGACAGCGACCTCGCGGACAGCGGCTTTTTTGGAGCTGAGCATAGCGATGATGTCTTCCTGCCAGTCTTTTTTTTCGGCGAGAATATCCACAACAGCAGAGCGTATGACCTTACTGGAGTCCTCAGCAGCGGCAATGAGATTTGTCTTAAAGCGATTGTGCTGAGATGCCATGACCTTTATCTGTATCAGGCGGGACATCACAACGAGACCGGAGGTATCAGCCGCAGCAATATCAGCTGCGCGTTCACTGAGGAGAGCGACGATATTATGTGTCTGTTTCTCCTTATCGTACATAGTATCAATGGAATTACCGAAAGCGCGCAGGAGCTGTCTGCCGTCCATTTCGGTGCCGAGCATAGCCTTGATGTAGTCCTTGAAATTATTGTGCAGGTCGAAGCCGGTATCGTTCCAGATGAAGTTATTATAGCCGGAAACGCAGAGGGTCATAACGGTGAGACAGCGTGAAAGGAAGTCGTCCAGACCGTAGAGGCGGTAGTAGTTATGGCGGTCGCCGAAAGCGTAGCCGGAAACGGAGTCGTTATCGACAGCGGCATAGACCTCAGCGAAGGAGATGTTTCCGAGGAGATAATCGCGGACCTTATCCTTCTCCTTGAAGCGGGAGGAAACAGCCTCAGCGACGGTATTACGCGCACCGGTCATAGCGTCGTTAACCGGGTCAGCGGCATCTGGTCTGACCTTGCGGAGAGCCTGAGCCATAGAGAACAGAACGTCCATATCGGTGATTTCGCGCATAACGCCGGAATAAACATCGGTATACTTATCAGCCAGCAGTTCAGCGAAGTAGGTATAGTAATTCAGGCTTGGGTTGCGGCTGAGCTTATAGCCGAAAGCGAGAATGAACTTGTCATTGACGGAGACGGCGGAGTTAAACAGAGCATCATCGCAGCGTTTAAAGTCGAGATTCAGCTGAGGCAGCTGTTCAAAAACGCTGAGGCAGTAGGAGTTATTTTCCTTCATGCACTGGTCGAACAGACTGTTCATATCCTCTGAGAACAGAGAAGCCTCAGTGAGGGCAGTAAGAACGACGGAGTTTTTAGGGGAAATACCGCTGGCGATGATCTGTTTCAGCAGTTCCACAGCGCGCATAGCCTCCGAAGGGACGTTCTTTTTACCCAGCAGACCGGAGATACCCTTTTTCTTTTCCGGAGCTGGCAGTTTATCCAGCACGATAGCGCAAATTCTGGCGGAATCGTAGGGATAATCCGCCGCAATGAGTTCAGCAGCGCGGATCATAGTGGGATTATCGGCATTTTTAGCATCGAAGCCGCGGAAGAAGAACTCAGAGTTCTTTTTGAAGTCCAGAGCATAGAGGATAGCGGGGGTATCGTCGCCGAAGAAAGAACGGAAGGCGATTTCGCGGCGTTCGTTGATACGTTTCAGATTGACGTCATTGAGTAATTGTTCCAGTTTTACAGACCACAGACCGAGTACCTTATAAATAAGGATAAGGTATCTGTCGATCAGTTCATCATCGCCTTTTTTCAGTATCTCGCGCTTAGTGACACCGGCAAGATTAGCGAACTGCTGGTAGTTTTCGTGTTTATACGCCGGGAACGGAGCGATACCGTCCAGCAGCTTTGGATCGCGGTCGTTATCGGTATTCAGCCAAGCCAGAGCGTTATTGATAACGTTTTCATTGAGGCTGAAAAAAGACAGAGCAGTTCTGAGGTCGGAGAAGTTAGCATTATCGTCGTTGTATATCATATCATTTCATTCCTTTCATGTTGAAGACAGCTGAGATCCTGTCGAGGCGGACAGAAGCAGTGTTGATATAGTTATCGAGGGCAGCCATAGCGAAAAGGGCATCGCGGCAGCCGGAGCTCATGGAGTGTCTGTAGGCGGAAGCGGAGCTGATGAAATCGGCGGTGAGCCGGCTCAGCCCCTTCAAGCCGTAGTTGAAGCATTTATTCTCAACAGTTTTGCAGTCGGCAGTACCGGAGCGCAGACCGCATTGCAGAGTAAGGTCGATAATATCTCTTACCTCATCGAGCAGCCCGATAAGAGTGGCAGCATACATACCGCCGGAGCAGTCAGTACTGCTGACATAACCGCCCACATAGGGGATACGGAGAAAGTCGTAGATCTCAATGGGGAAGAGGGTGAGTTCGCCGGAGGAAATGGAAGCCGAAACGAGCAGGGTATAATTTTTCTGAGGTTCTGCGGTCATTTTTCTGCCGATGCTTTCGAGTAGTTCGATGAAGTTTTTGTCCTTTGCGGAATATCTGGCAGTAACGCGGACGGAGTTCCCATTGCAGTCCTCGAGGGTCATGATGTACTGCTGTGAGAACTTATCGAAGCGGCTCTCGGAGCATTTCTGCGGGTGAACGAAGAAAAGGCGTTCGGACTCCTCAGCATCGGCGGAGAGGGATTCAGCGATCTGGCGGAAGTCAGTGACGATGAGGCTGTGGACCTCATCGCAGTCGAGAACAGCCGGAGAGTGCATAACAACGTGGGTATCCTGAGAAGAGGAGAGCTTGCAGCCGCTGAGCTTAGCGCCGCGCAGCACCATTTTACTGCGCATCATATTTTTCAGCGGAGCAGTCAGACCCCACGGAAGCGAACCGGAGCCGCGTCTGCGTTTTACGTCGTAGAAAACGGGGCGCAGGTCGGAGAAGGTAAGGAATCTGTGTTCGGTGTCCGGAGAGACATCGAGGAAGTAGTAAACTGAGCCCTCATACTCGCCGCCGTGGACATCGCGCATACCCACCGGCAGGATAGTGAGGTCGCCGGAAACATCGTCGTAGCTCTGGCGGAACACGCCGAGGTCACCGGGAGAAATATCCTCATCAGACAGCTGGCGCAGCAGGGAAGCGGTGCGGCAGAATTTGCGGGCAGTATAGCTGATACTGAAAGAAGCCCGGCGCTGTAGGCAGGCGTTTAGTCTGCCGCCGAGGTCACGGAGCAGTCTTTCTGCGTCCGCCATTTTCAGTGAATGGCAGCGTACAGCCGCCGCCTCGAGGTCATCGGGAGCGCTGTCCGGTATACGGACGAGACCGCGGCAGAGAATATCCTCAAGTAGTCTCAGGCAGTCCGAAGCGCAGGCGTTGACAGCGGAGACCTCCCGTGAAGTGAGGGTAGGAGCGGCAGCTGGCGGCTCCTCCGCAGGCGGAGCGGTATCAGCCGGAGCGGTATCAGCAGTTTCTGGTGCAGCGGGTATATCCGCGGCAGCATCAGCGCATTCCTCATCGGAGAGGCTGTTTTTCATAAGGAGGATAGCGCCGAGGATATGTCTGCAAACGGTACGGGACACGCAGGAGCACTTAGAGTTTTCCAGCGGTACGCAGAGCGTGACAGTTTCGCCGCCGATGTCAACTTCCGCGGAGTTTTCTGTTCTGCGGCAGGATAGGGCAGCGCTGTCGGTATCCTTGACAGCGCGTTTATACAAGCCCTTGTTAGCGAGGGCGGTAAGGCTTTCCTCATTAGCATTAGCGAGAGCCTTAGTAAGAAGGTCCAAAGAATCACCTCATTCTGGTTCAGGAGAATATTCTGCCGATATAGTCGCCGAAGCTGTCGGGAGTGAGAGCGCCGACGAAAGCGCCCATATCTGCGAGTATCTGACCGAGATTACGGTCATAAGCAGGCTCAGCGGCTTCATCGAGAGCGGTAAGGAAGCTGAGTTTAGCGCCGCTTCCGATGATATTGCGACTTGTATTGAGCAGGACACGTCTGTCCGCGCCCTCATAGAGGTCGGTCACGACGATAACGCAGGTAGAAGAAGGCGCAGACATCAGGGATTCGCAGTATCTTACAGCCTTGCCGATGTCAGTACCGCCGCCCAGCTGAACGCTCATAAGGACCTGAGCGGGGTCATCGGCATTACCGGACAGGTCCACGACGGAGGTATCGAAGATAACGAGGCGGACGTCGGCGAAGGGCAGCTGAGAGATTATCTGAGCCATAACAGCGCTGTAGATAACGGAGCCGAGCATAGAGCCGCTTTCATCGATAGCGATGATGATATGTTTTTTATTGAAGCGTTTGACGCGGCTGCTGAAGAAAATATCCTTGAGCACCAGTTGACCGGAAGCGGTGTCGTAGTTTTTGAGGTTACGCCGGATAGTCTTGTGCATATCGATATTTCTTGCGGAGTGGACAGGGCTTGAAGAATTGCGGTCGAGTCTGCCGATGATGGAGCGTTTCACATCGTTTTCCAGCTTGTGCCGCAGTTCCTCGGCGACCTGTTTTGCGATACGGCGGGCGGTATCGAGCACCTCACCGTGCATGAGGTGTTTAAGCTGGAGGACAGTTTTCAGCAGTTCCATATCCGGCTTCATCTGTTCCAGCACGGACTTATCGGCGAGCAGCTCGGTCATATTGAACTCTTCGAGGGCGTGTTTTTCCAGGACTTCGGCGGTACTTTTGGGAAACAGGGTACGCACTTTAGTGATCCATTCTGCGGCAGTAATGGCAGAAGGAGCGAGAGAGCCTTCACGGGAGGAGTCCTCCTCACTGCGGACGTCGCTGCCCTGAGCGTTGCCGTAGAGGTAATCGAGGAGCTGTTCCATATCAGAGAAGGACTGCACATCGCGGCCGGAGCCGCCGAATTGCAGCTGACTGCCGGAGAAACCGCCGAGAATGAGTCGCCAGCGGTTAACAGCGGTGAATTTGTTATTCATAAGCGAAAGACTCCTTTCCGATGATCTTGCAGATCTCCCTGTCCAGTTCCTCGCCGAAGAGGAACAGACCCTCATCGACGGCGGCGGTGCGGAGAATATCGTCCCTGCATGAGTTATGGAGTTCAGACACAGCGGCAGCGGCGGTACGTATTTCTGAGGGAGTAAAGAAGCTGAAAGCGAGGCGAAGGGAAGGGAGTATCTCCATGAAGTCGTCGTGTTCCATACCGGAAACCAGCTCATCTGTCATTTTGAGGAAGGCATCATCGGCGAGCATAATATCTCTTGCAGTAGCGAAGAGACCGCGGAGGTAATCGGCGCCCATTTTGCGTATAGTCTCACTACCGCGGAGGTAGCCGCGCATAGCCTGTTCAGCGCCGGCGCGTTCATCGGGATCGATAGCGTACAGCAGACCCATAACAGCGCCGTGAACGGAGGGTTCTTTAGAATCAGCCTCACGCATAGTCAGGAGAGCAGAGCGGAAAACGCCGGCTCTTTCCGGCAGGGTGCTGACGGTCAGACCGAACATAGTCCGTAGCACAGAGATGCAGTCCTTCGCGTTATCGGAAGGAATATCCGCCATAGAAGGCATAGCGGAGATGAGCTTATCGAAGCAGCGTGAGAGGCATAGGAGAGAGGAGGGATCCTCGCTGCCGTAGAGGGCGTGAAGACTGTGGAGAGTCTCGAAGGAGCGCAGACCCTTGCCGACTGAGAAAATATCGCCGTCTGAGCTGAGAATCTCATCGATGAGAGCGCGGTCGGACTGTTCGAGGGGGATACCCATAAGGAAGCAGTCCACAGCGATATGAGCGGCATTTTCGCACCTATGCTGAGCGCGCAGCTGTTTAGCGGCGAAAGTGGTGCAGGCTTCTTCGATAGTGAAGCCGTCGGTGGTATGGTCGATGAGGGCGTCGTCCACAGAAGGGGAGCGTTTATACTTCCATTCCTCGCGGATCCTGCTCCTGTCGCGGTTGCGGTGGAGGTCGGGACCCTTGACCATTTCAGCGAAGCCGGTATTGAGGAATTCCATGCGGTGCATAAAGCGGCTCAGCTCCATACCCTTGTCGGAGGAGAAGAGAGCGGCATCGGCTTTATTGGCGAGTGTGCGGCTGTTTTTGAGTTTCAGGGCGGCGCACTGTTTCTCGAAGTCAGCGATCAGCGGGGGAACGTGGGACTTATCGCCGATATGACCGATACTGTCGCCGGTACTGAGTTTGCGGAGAATATCCAGTGGTATAGCAGTAGAGACAGTTTTTTCGCCCTTGATGAAGCAAGAAGTAACGGCATCGTGAAGTTCTGCCGTACCGGATTCGCGGATACCACGGAGAGCGGCGAGACCCTTCATAAGGGACTGAGCCGCAGTAATATCAGCGATAGACACAGGAATATCGCGTTTAGCGGTTTCGCGGGCAGTTTTAATGAGCAGTTCGAGGGTGAGATCGTTGTACACACCGTCCGGCTCGGAGCAGTTGCGGAGCCTGTCCATAACGGCATCGCAGAAAGCTGGACTGCGCATACCGGAGGCATAGCCGCGCAGAGCGTCCGCAGCCTCATAAGAGTACGCCATAGGGTAGCAGCCCTGATCGGCGGCGGAGATGGAGTGCAGCTTAACGGGAGGTATATTTCCGCGATTTATGAGGCTGAACAGACCATAGCAATGGAAACCGCCGGTTACCACGAGCACACGGGAGTGCTCTTTCATAGCCTCAGCGATATTACCAGCCATGAACTGTTCACGCAGGAGGGTACCGTCGGCGATGAGTTCGGACTCATCGGAGGACTCGCGGGTGAGAACGCAGTAGGTATGCATAAGGCGGACGAATTCCACCGGGGACATGAAGAGGCCGCCGATCTCGAAGTATTTCTCCCAGAACTCATCGAAAGAGCGCGTACCGGATTTTTCGCAGATGCGCTCATAGAAGCGGCTTCTGACGAGTCTGCTGTCATCTGAGTAGCTTTGTTTGCAGTTGTCGGAGCCGGAAGCGGCGATAAGAATGTCGGAGTAAGGCAGGTCGATGAACCGGGCAGGGATACCGTGTTTTTTAGCCTCAACAGCGGCGTTATACTCCGGGGAGGAATACTGGAATGGGTAGTAGCATTTATAGTCTTCAGCGTCTGGGGAGATGAATTTTTTTCTGTCCTTGTAGTAGCAGTAGAAAGCAGCCGGCAGCTTAGTATCCTCCGCAGTTAGAACAGGGATCAGCTCATTGGCATTGATGGGACCCTCGATGAGGACAATATCCGGCTGATACATATCCATAAAGCGGATAAGCTGCCACGAGCAGACTGGGCTGTGATGGCGGACGGGGAAGAAGACGACAGGCAGCTCCGTACTGCAAGGTATCACTTCAGCAGCTTTGCTGTCTCGGAGAATTCTTTCCATAGTCCACCAACCTTGCTTGATTTATCCTTGACGGCAGTGCGGAAGTAGCCCTTGAGTTTTTCGAGGTCGTCCTTATTTTCCTTGCACACAGCGCCGAGGAGGTTTTCGGTCATAACGCCGAGGTCGAATTTACCGTTGCCGTAGTACCACGCATGGCTGAGGGTCTGATAGAAGACAGAAACGGCTTCCGCGGTACTCATAACAGCGTTAGGGCGATCGACCATAGTACCTTCCGCGGTGATACCCTCGCGGAGCTCGTGATAAGTAACAGCGAGGAGTTCAGCGGCATCGGTATCGATAGGCATATCTATGTGACCGGCAGCAGCGAGGTCAGTGGCTTCGCGGAGGATGATCTCCTTTTCCAGCCGGACGTCCTTGACGGGCTCGACGGTCTCGAAGTTAAAGCGGCGTTTAAGGGCGCCGGACATTTCGTTAACGCCCTTATCGCGGGTATTAGCGGTACCGATGATATTGAAACCCGGGCGCGCGAAAACGAGTCCATCGTCGCCGAGCTCGGGGATATT
>CADBNS010000149.1 GCA_902796065.1 Ruminococcus flavefaciens | reverse complement strand
TGGCAATCTGTTGTTCTTTATTTCATCAAGGCTGTAATAAATATCATCTCTTAGATCACTTGCTCTGAGTATGCGTTTTTTTGGCAAAAATGTGCCTACACCTGTGCCTTCGTTTGAGGATTCCGGTTCTTTAGCTTTAATTGTTACATTCATAGCTTCCGTTCCATCTGAATTACGTATATTTGCACCATCTCCACCAGTTACTTTTGCATTTGAAGGAGTTGTTATTTCTGAATTGGTCAATATGATATTATCAAAATTACTAAAAGCGTAATAGTAAGGAGTTGATACTGTTATATCAGACTGTTTAATAGTAAGATCATTTTTAGGATAATCCCCGGTCGTAGAACCTAAAATGCCTTGACTAAAACTTGTTTTAACGCAAACATTTGCTTTATCAAATGTAAGATCTTTCCCTGCATATATTCCCTGTGCAGCCTTTACAGTAAGCTTGCCGTTTCCGGTTATTGTTGTATCCTCAGAAAAAGAAAGTGCTACTGTATATTTGTAATCACCAAGAAACGGTACATAAAGTGTGCTATCTTTTTCTACATTTATTGTAAGTCCGGATACACCATAGTTATCCAATATGAGCCTGTCATGGGTGAAATTGCCTTTAATGTTAAGTGTCTTTGTCGATGGGACATAACTGAATATGCCGTTTCCAAGTATATCATTGCAGTTATCCGCTGTTACATGTATCTGTGCTACGGCGAGACCATAATAATCTACTGCATTCGCTTTCAGCTGAGGTACCTGCGGCAGGAATATCAGTGCCATCATAAGTGTAAGCATTACGCTTACTATTCTCTTGGTCATAGCTTTTTTTGTGTGTGCCATAATTACTTCTCTTCCTCTCTGTTATTATTTTTTTGCCCACTGACCGTGCGCACCAGTCTGAGGCAATTGTTTAAACGCTGTTCGTATAATAACAGTGCACTTATTATTATGTATTTTTATTATAGCAGTTAAATAGACTACCGTCAATGAAAAATTATATTATTTTTCTAAATCCCCGAATTTTCGTTAAATTTTGCGGATTATTCCATCGGCTTATTAGTCCGCTCTGTGCGTTCGGTTCAGATTTTATCGGTATTTATCACGAAATTGTTATTTTATTTGTTATTCGTATGTGCCTATAGCATAAAAATAAGACACTTCTGTGTGCTCAGAAGTGTCCGTTTTATTATTATGATCCCGTTCCGCTGTATTTCATCGCCCCGTACATCCATATCTTGTAGCTCAGGAAAAAGAACAGACATCCCATCAACGGCGACAGCCACGATAGTATCGGTACCTCCCCCGGCCGCAGTATCACAAGGCTCGGATAGTACGCTATGAACGCTATCGGCATTATGAATGTGAATATGAACCGGAATACCGGACTGAATATCGTTACCGGATATTTCGCGTAGTCCCTGAAACGGTAAACAAAGTCCAGTACGAAAAATGAGTTCTGCATCCAGAAACATAACGCTGCTGCCATGTTCTGCAAGGCTATCATTATCAGCGATGCCGTTATCAGAAAGACTATCAGCTTAATCAGCATCAGCGGCGTAAGCTCAAGTCCTATCCTGCCCCATGAGTATACTATCGTTCCTATGCCGAATGCAAGCTGTCCAAGTCCCTTGATGTCGAATACCTCGGACTGATAATAGAAAAACAGGTTTATCGGCCGGAAACAGTACTTTATGAAGTCGCCGGAGTATACGTACATTCGCAGGCTCCAGTTGTTGTCAAATAAACACTGCACAGGTGTCAGCGATACCAGCGAGAAACCGTACAGAAACAGTATCTCATAATACCCCCAGCCGTTTATGGACGGGAAATTGCGGAATAATATCCAGAAACTGACAAATCCCGATATGTTCGTGAATATCATGCCTATGGTCGATATGATGAAGTCTGCACGATAACTCATCTTGCTCTTTAAGTCCTGCGCAAGTATCCGGAAATATATCCGGAGATAAAATCCAAGTCCTCTCTTCTTCATTCCATCAGCCTCCATTCACCGTTATCTGCCGCAATGATGCCTTCCAGAACAGCTTGCTTATCACTGTCATGACTATGCACCAGATCAGCTGTACTCCCAGTACCTTGATTGCCGATACTGCATCTTGTCCACTGTCAAGAAGCAATGTCAGCGGCGCGTTGTATATCGACTGGAACGGCAGATAGCTCACTATCGTTTTCAATGGCTCAGGGAAAAATGCTATCGGTATCGTCGCTCCCGATAATAACAGCACTATCACCTGCTTCATTATGTTTATTCCCCATATGGACTCTGTGTAGAGACATATCGTGCCTACTATAAAGTCTATGCTGTAGTTGATTATTACTGCCATCACTACTGCTAACACAAAGTAAAGCAGGTTCACTCCCATGTGTATCGCTCCGTGGGTCACTATCGCTACCACTATGAATGTGGGCAGGAATATCGTGAAGAAGTTCACCACAAATGAACCGGAATACGACCAGAATAAGTACCTCCGGTACGGCATCGGCTTCAACAGGTCAAGCACTATCTTTCCCGACTGTATCGCCCTGCCTATCTCCCAAACTGCGTACATCTCCATGAATCCGAACAGCGCTGTGGCAAGTACAAGATATATTAATGTATCCGAAAACGTCATGCCGTTCACTACTTCACTTCCCGATGAGGCGTATATCGATCTCCACAGGAAATATATCACCGTCAGATACAACAGATTGCCCGCAAACATCACCAGCATCGCTATCCGGAACTGCAATGATTCGATGATCCCTGCACGGGTCAGAGAAAGGTATTTCTTCAGATTCATGATACCCCCTCCTCGTATATCTTCTTTATGACCTCCTCGGTGGATATTTCCTCAAGCTGCATATCCTTGATGCTGAATCTGCTCTGTATTCGTCCAAGTACGTCCATTACTCCCGACTTCGATTCGTCTACAAGTATCGATACCCACTCTTCATCTGCATTCACCGGGAACTCCGGTACCTCTGCACTTATCTTCTCTGCGGCAGCTTTCAGGTCGCCCTCCGCCCTCACCTTCAATGTGCGGTAATTGCCGAAAAATCCCTTCAGATGCTCCATGTCGTTGTCGTAGAGCATCTTTCCTTTGTCGATTATCACTATTCGGCGGCATAATGCATCTACATCGCCCATGTCGTGTGTTGTCAGTATTACCGTTGTGTTCTTTTCCTTGTTCAGCGCGTGTATCAGCGTCCTTATCTTCGCTTTCATCGATACGTCCAGTCCTATGGTCGGCTCGTCAAGAAATACTATCTTCGGATCATGCAGAAATGCTGCAAGTATATCACTCAGTGTTCGCTGTCCCAATGACATCTGACGCACCGGCTTGTGCAGCAGCGGCTCTATATCCACTAACGAACGGTACAGCTTCAGCATTCCGTCATAGTCTGCGTCACTGATCTGGTAGATGTCCTTCAATAAGCGGAATGACTCTATCAGCGGCAGCGCCCACCATAACTGCGATCTCTGGCCAAATACTACGCCTATATTCTCCGCGTTCTTCGTCCGGTTCGCATAGGGTATGTTTCCGTCTACAAGTATCTCTCCCGTTGTCGGCTCCAGTACACCCGTCATCATCTTGATCGTCGTTGACTTGCCGGCTCCGTTGGGCCCTAAATATCCCACTATCTCGCCCGGTTCGATGCTCATGCTTATATTGTCTACCGCCCGCACTGTCTTGTAATCACGCGAAAACAGATCCTTCAGACTGCCTTTCAGTCCCTCGCGTCTGTTGAGCACCTTGAATTCCTTCGTTACATTCCTGATCTCGATCATTGATGCCATTTTTTATTCCCTTCTTTCTTCACTTCCCAGACGCCGGTTTTCAGCGCTTTTTCATTATGCCTGCACCCCATTTTCCGTCTGAAAAAAGATTCTTTTATTGTACCACAATCGCTTTTAGTTGTCAAGATTAATTTTTACCGTAAAATCTTACACCACTCCCTGACATTCTTTTAACACATCAAGGTCATATTTTTGTTATTACATTTTGTAGTTTTTAAGCAAATTATTCCAGCTATATAAGTGCATTATGACAAAAATTTGCGCCACAAACGTCATTTGTATTGATATTTCAGCCGATATTGATATAATTATTTATGTCAGATCATTTGCGATCCCTCTCGCTCGCTATTGACATAATACGGGATCTACTTTAATAAGGAGGTTTTTTAATGAGTAAACTTACCAAACGCGCCCTCTCTTTGTTCGCAGCTTCCGCTGTAGCCGTCTCTCAGGTACCGGCTGCTCTGCCTGCTGTCGCTGCCGACTCTGACGGGCTGTCCGACTCCGCTCGCTACAAGGTCTTCGATGTCGGTATGACCTGGCAGGACGCTGAGGCTTACTGCGAATCTATCGGCGGTCACCTCGTTACCATCACTTCCGCTGAGGAACAGAAGGCTGTTGAGGAACTGCTGAATTCCCGCACCGAATTCAAAAACTGTTACTGGCTCGGCGCCATCAGAAATGATGAAGATTCCTTCCAATGGGTAACCGGTGAACCAGTAGATTACTCAAATTGGAATATCGGTCAGCCAGATAATTCTCAAGGTACAGAAAATGCCGCTACTATCTTCAATTCTTCCAGCTCAGATGTGCCTTCTTTCAGTCTGTGGAACGATATTCAGGATTTTTGCCCTGATTTTAACGGTCCTTCCTGGGACCTCGAACATATCGGCTTTATCTGTGAGTTCGATGACTTCACCGTTCAGTACAACTCTACCCCCTCTACTTACCAGGTATTCGACCTCGGTCTCTCCTTCCGGGACGCTGAGGCTTACTGCGAATCTATCGGCGGTCACCTCGTTACTATCACTTCCGCTGAGGAACAGAAAACTGTCGAGGAACTGCTGAAGGCTAAGTCCGATGTTAAGAACAATTACTGGATCGGCCTCTCTAAAAACGATAAGGGCAGCTTCGAGTGGATCACCGGCGAAGCTTCCGGCTACTCAAACTGGAATTCTAATAATCCCAATAACATCGGCGGCGATCAGAATGCTGTTCTCCTTTACGGTAAACAGTTCGGTACCGTCTATTCGTGGGACGACATCAGAGATGATGGTACCTGCAACAACGACAGCTTCTATGGCGTTGAAAATTTCGGCTTTATCTGTGAGTTCGACGGCAAGTCCGTCAAGTCTCCTGCCGGTCATGGCAGATACCAGCTGTTCAACGACGGTATGAGCTGGCAGGAAGCTGAGGCTTACTGTGAGTCCGTCGGCGGTCACCTCGTTACTATCACTTCCGCTGAGGAACAGACTGCTATCGAGGAGCTCCTCAAAGCTCAGTCTGAGCCTAAAAACAGCTATTGGCTCGGCGCTTTAAGAAACAGCTCCGGCAGCTTCCAGTGGGTCACCAATGAACCTATGGACTATAAACACTGGGTTCCCGGTCAGCCCGATAACGCTAACGGCAATGAGAACGCTCTCATGATCTACTATGGCACTAATCCAAGAAATACCAGACATAAGTTCGGTCTCTGGAATGACCTCAAGGACGATTGCACCTGCAACAGAGAAACTTTCTTCGGCGCAGAAAACTTCGGCTTCATCTGCGAATACGAGGATATGGAGATAGTCGCTCCGGCAGTGACTACTACAACTGCCCCGGCTGCAACTACCTCCACTTCTACAACAACCACGACCACTACAACTACTACAAGCACTACCACCACCACTACTACAACTTCTACCGCTCAAACTACTGTAACTACTACCGCTCCCGTTGCAATTGCAACAGATGTAGTTTATACTCCCGCGGCTGTCAGCGGAAGATATGCCCTCTTCAATGAGGACCTTACCTGGGAAGAGGCTAAGAACTACTGCCAGGCTATCGGCGGTCACCTCGCTACCATCTCTTCTCAGGAGGAACAGGATATTCTTACTGAACTCGCTCAGTCCGGCAATGCAAGACCTTATATCTGGCTCGGCGGTCACCGCGATGAAAACGGCGATTTCTTCTGGATCACCGGCGAGGATATGGATTATACCAACTGGAACGGCGGTGAGCCTAACAACACCGGCGAGACCTGCCTGATGATGTACACTAACGGATCCTGGAATGACTGCCGTGAGTACAGCAACCTCGGCAGCGTATCTTCTATGTGCTTCATCTGTGAGTTCGATGATGACTATTCTCCCGCTGATACTACTCCGGCTGAAACTACTTCAACTACCACTACTGCCGCAACTACTACCACGACCACTGCTACCACAACTGAGCCGGTCCCTCCGGAGCCGAAAAGACTGGACATCGACGGTACCCTTACTGTCAAGGAAATGTCCATTAAACAGATCGAAGATGCCGGTATCGACCTCGATGATCCTATGAACTACCACGTGTTCAGATACGAGACTAAGCTCACTTTTGAAACTGAGCCTATCGTTATCAATCACTACGTCATCGAAGCTCTGCCTTCTGCTCCTTCATATTCGGACGCTCCTCAGGAACACTATACCATTACATACCACGGTCAGACTTACCCCGTAGTTTGCTATCAGGAAACTGTTAAAGAACAGATGTATATGATAATTACCGGCGAGTGCAAGTGGCTCAAGGAATTCTATGACGTTGAACTCATCGTTATCAATAAGGACAGCGTCGAATCTCTTACTGACTGCTCCGCCAAACTCGATATTCCTGACGGTCTTACTCCGGTGAACTGCGATGTTCAGCAGGATCTTGGCATTCTCGGTCCCGGTCAGGCTTTCGATGTTCACTGGTATATCCGCGGCGATAAGGCTGGCGATTACGACCTCTCTGCTGTATTCTCCGGCAAGAACCGCGGCGAGGAATTCGATTACCTCTTCAGATCTAAGGATACTCTCCACGTTTTCGCCGGTGATGCTCTCAAAATGAAGGTCACTGTCCCGAAAACCTCTTACCTCAATGTGGATTACCCCGTTAAGATCAGCTTCAAAAACGTTTCTGACAAGCCTATCTACAATATCGAACATACTATCAACGGCTTCTCTCAGTCCTCCGTTTCTGTTTCAAATATCACCAGAAACGGCGAGCCATTCCTCACCGGAATCATAGCAGGCGTTCAGCAGGTCGTTCATACTGACAGATCCGTCTTTCTGAAAACCCTTAACCCCGGCGATGAGATCGTCGCTGAGATCACTATCCGCGACCTGTGGCGCTCGATCCGCGATCAGTTATACCACAACGATGTCAAGTCCATTTACTATGGCCGCTTACTCGATGCACTCTCTCAGAATCGTGCCCTGCTCAGCGTTCCTATGGTCAACACTATCTACAGACAGATCCTTGACAGCATTACTGTTGAACATATCCTGAAAAACGTTAGCATCGCTACTCTCAGCGGCTCTACTACTGAGATCCCCTGCGAGGTGGAGATCGTCGATCTGGCTGACGCTCTCACCGAAAAATACGAGAGAGAGGCTTTCTTCGACCTCGGCACCCGCTACGATGTTACTTACATCAATAACTCACGCTCAAATAATCAGCTCTTCAACCCGAATCACCTTGTTATCCCCGGTAACGATGCTGCCGAGTACTTCTACAACTACGCTCGCTTCATCGACACCTTTGACAACTCTCCGTTCATCAGCAGGATCGTTCTGGGTTCAAGCCACTACTACAGATACCGCATCAATAATAGTAACTCTCCTGTTCAGTTCTACGTAAGAAGAGCTGACGGTAACGTTTACTTCGCTCCTAAGGCAGGCATCCCCAAGAATGAATCCTCCGTTTTCGATGACTTCGATGTGGAGATCATTGAGGGCGACTACTCCTCTAATGAGGACGGTTCCTTCACCCTCAGCAGCGATGCTGTTATCAAGGTCACTCCTAAGACCGCCGGCGCTAAGGCTGCTCTCAGTATCATCTCCGGCGACGAAAATAACGATGTTACTATCCCTGTGGAAGCTATCGATGAACATGAGTGCAGCGGCGATTACGTCGTTGCTGCTCCTCCGGCTAACGGTAACGGCGCTGTTATCGCTTCATTCTGCGATACCTGCGGCGATCTCATCAAGTGCTATGTTGATTCACACGGCGCTACTGCTATGTTCAGCAACGGCGAACTGTATCAGGATATTCGCGGCGCTATTGCTGATGCTGCTGAATACGGCGAGAATCCTGTCCTCAGTATCTTCGGCAATGTCAATATCCCTGAGGACGTTACTATCCCTGAGAATATAACTCTCATTATCGTTCCCGATACCAATATCTCCGTTAAGTCCGGCTGCAAACTCGTCGCTGAGGGTACTGTTCTTGACTTCAGCGGTAAGAATTACGATCTCAGCGGCAACGCTCCTGTCGTTTCTACTACCGCTGCTACCGACCCATCCGGCAGCTCCACTCAGTCTACTGCCACAACTACTGCCACTACTGCTCCCGCTGTTGTAAACTACGGCGATATGGACGATAACGGTTTCGTGGATTCAGCTGATGCTACCCTCATTCTCACTCATTACACTTACATCTCTACCGGTGAGAAGGGGCTCATCGATGAAAGCCATGCCGCTGCTGCTGATGTCAACGGTGACGGCTACGTCGATGCTGTCGATGCTTCACTCGTACTCAACTACTACGCCTATGTTTCTACTGAGACCGATCCGCTCCCCATCATCGAATACCTGCGGAAATACGTTCTCGTAAAAAAGGCCTGACATCCCCTGCCGCAGCTGAATAAAACCACCAGTATGCGGCTATAAATAATCCCCCGTCTGCGGTATTACACCTTCCGCTGACGGGGGATCTTACTTTTTCATCCTCTCTGTTCTTCTTTACAGCCTGATCTCTGCTGTGAACTCCGTTTCAGTACTGCTTACCTTCAGCCCGAATCCGTTGCGCGCAAGTGCACTCTCGGCTATGGAAAGACCAAGTCCGCTGCCGCTGCGATCCGTCCGCGCCTTGTCGCCTCTGACAAATGGCTTTTTCAGTTCGGCAGTCTCTATCCTGCCGCTTACTGTATTGACTACCTTCATTCGACGCTTGTCTATCGTTACCTTTATCTCTCCGTCAGTACGGGTATACTTTGCAGCATTGGAGATCAGATTGTCTATGGCTGTCTGCATCATTTCCTTGTCCGCTTTCACTTCTGCATCACCCTCCGTTTTGTATGTGATGCCCCTGCTTTCAAGCTGGTCTGCATACCTCTTTATGCACTCCTCTGTAATGCTCCGCAGACTCATGCTGCACACGCTGAGTTTGTCCGCCTGATCGATCTTGTTCAGCTTCAATGCACGGTTTATTACTTCATCGATCCGCGTTACGTTGTCCATTATCGACTGCGCATACCGCTGCTGCTTCTCGTCTCCGCCGTCTTTCAGCATCTCTCCAAGATTCTCTGCGTATCCGCCTATGGCTGCAAGCGGAGTCTTTATGTCATGGGCAAGATTGTTCGTTATCGACCGCTGATAGTCCTCCATCGCACAGTCTGCCTTGTCTATGGTGTACCTGCGCCAGCTGAGCAGCATTGCGGCAAATACCATCAGCACTACTATCGCTGCTGAGCCGGTCAGGAAAAAGAGTCTGTTCAGCCGGTTGTCTATATCTACTTTGACGTATGAGTACAGCTCAGCATCTTCACCTTGATATATCACGCGCGTCTTACGCTCATAGACCCTCACTGTCGGTGACAGGTCGTGTAATACCCAGCCGTATCCGCCTATCTTCTGGTCCGAAAGTCCCTTCTCGACCAGCTCAGGCTGCTCTCCGCAGATAATTGCCATCGTGCGTGGGAAATTGTGCTCTTTGTCTGTATTCATCTCCACAAGCTCATACCGCGGATCATTGCACTCTATCGTGTAGCTGTCCTCATACACCCTGGTACCGTCATAATCACCAAGTGATAAATGTATCTCATGGGGAATGAAATCAAATGTCTCTGTATCAATATATACAGAATCCATGTGTATGCCGCGTATGTAATTCTTCGACTTAGGAAAATCTGAATACTTACGGATCATCTCATTTACTTCGAGAATACCCGCCGTCTCAGGATCATATTCATATATCCCATTGCGCTCGTCATCTTTGCTGAGTTTTACAACTGCAAACATTCTGATATGATTATCCAGCAGAACATTGCCGTCCTTGTCATATATCGCTGCGGCTGCGTAACAGTTGTCGTTTATCGGTCTGCCGAATCTGCCAAGTATTTCTGAATCGCTCATGTCTTCATGAATAGTTGAGAATCCGCTGTTGAGCGAAAACCTGAACTCTACTACGTTCGGCTTCTTTTCTTTCTCATTCAGACTTATGTACTGCATTATATTGTTGTAGTATGAGTTCCAGCTGTCATTTGCTGATCTGAGTATCAACTCTGAGCCTGCTTCAAAGTATACCAGTATCAGTACACAGCTCAGCGCCAGTGCTGCTGCAAGTCTGCGCAGAAATACAGAGCCAAAACTACGGCGCTTGTTCCTCTGCTTTATCTTTCTCATCGTATCCTCCTTCTCACTCTGTGAGCTTGTACCCCCTGCCTACCAGTGTCCTGATCTGCGATCCGGCACTTCCAAGTGCCTTGCGCAGCTTCTTGATGTGATTGTCCACTACCCTGTCGCTGCCGAAATAATCGTAGCCCCAGATGCGGTCCAGCAGCGTAGTCCGGTCTACTGCCCAGTCCTTGTGCTCCATGAGATAGCGCAGTATCGCATACTCCTTCGGCGGAAGCTCTACCTCCGCTCCGTTTGCTGTGCATTGCAGCTTACGGGTGTCAAGCCTTATCCCTCCGCATTCAAGTACATTATTCCCTACCGCGTTGTTCGCCCTCCGCACCAGCGCCTCGCATTTTACGTACAGCGCCGACAGCATGAACGGCTTCACTATATAATCATCACATCCAAGTCCGTAGCCGTTCAGTATGTCCTCCTCCCGTCCACGGGCAGTTATGAATATCACCGGTATGTCGCTGCAGCGGCGTATCGCCCGGCATATCGTGAATCCGTCCGCTCCGGGAAGCATTATGTCAAGAAGTATCAGCTCATAGTCGTTTATCGTTTCGTTTATTACGTCAAGTGCTGTAGTCCCGTCATTTACTGCTATTACCACTGTTCCTTTGTTACCAAAGTATTCCTGTATCACCTCGCATATCTGTAGGTCGTCTTCTATAAGTAAGATATTGTTCATGATCAAGCAGCTCCTTAATTCTATGATCTTATTATACCTGCGGCGTGTGTCCTTTGTGTATCCTTCGTGAGTTTTTTGTGTATCAAAAAGTCCCCCGGTTCCGTCCGGAGGACTGTGGAAGTTCCTATGAGTTCGGCCCAAGTGCCCAGAATGCTACTGCACTGGCTGCCGCTACATTCAGTGAGTCTACACCGTGGGACATCGGTATCTTTATCGTGTAGTCACAGGCTGCTATCGTTTTCTCCTTCAGACCTGTGCCTTCTGTGCCAAGTAACACCGCAAGACGATCCGCTCCCTTCAATCGCGGATCATCTATCCGTACTGTGTCACTCCGCAGCGCCATCGCTGCTGTTACGTATCCGCTGCTTTTAAGCTCCGCTATATAGTCCGGTGAGCCGGATGCTAAATAACTCCACGGCAGCTGGAATACCGTTCCCATACTTACACGTATCGTCCGGCGGTACAGCGGATCACTGCTGCCCGGTGTAAGCAGCACTCCGTCAAATCCCAGCGCTGCTGCCGAACGGAATACCGCTCCGATATTGGTCTGGTTCATTACGTCCTCCAATACCGCGATTCGCCGCGCTCCTGCAAGTATCTCCCCTGCACTCCGCAGCTCCCTGCGCTTCATGGCACACAGTACCCCCTGCGTCAGCCGGAATCCGGTAAGCTGCTCAAGTACCTCTGTGTCTGCTGTGTATACCGGCACTCCGCTGCACCGGTCTATTATATCCGCTGCCTGTCCGGTGATGTATTTCCTCTCTGTCAGCAGCGATACCGGTTCATATCCTGCGTCCAGTGCTGTACGTATCACCTTCGGACTCTCTGCAACAAATATCCCCTGTTCTCCTGTGTCCCTCAGCCGCTTCTCTGCGGTGTCTGTGTAGGGATAAAGCTCCGGTGCGGAAAGGTCCGCTATCTCTGTTATCATACTCTTCGGCTCTCCTGTTTTCCGGCAGCTCCCCTGCCGTTTTTCTCCATTACATTATACTTTATCAGCCTTATCATGTCAATAGAAAAGCCATAGTACACAACCTGCACTATGGCTTAGTTCATCTATTCTTTTATTTACAGCGTTCTGTCGTCCAGCTTCGCCATACAGTGCGGACATCGCTTTGCGCCTATAGGATAGGTTCCGCCGCAGAAATCACATATGCTCTCTCCCGCCGACGGCATCGGGTCTGCTTTGGACGATGAGCTGAATACCGGCAGATCATCAAATCCGCCTGACGATGTTGCCAGTTCCGGTGTGCTGTCGTCCTCGTCCAGTACCGCGTTCTTGTATTTCAGATCGTAGAATCCAAGCATGAAGTATGCATGGAATGCTACGAATGCAAGTATTCCAAGTCCGGGACCCAGTGCCTTGAGATATGAGCCGATACCGCCCCTCTTTATCGTCGGCGTGATGGTGTCAAATGCACGGGCTATATCTCCGCCTGTATCTCCGTCGCTGTTCTCAAGACGCTCCTGCAGATCATACCTGAACCGCGTCGTTACTGTTTCGTTCAGTACTCCGTCGGTATAGTCGCCCTGCATTCCTTCCCAGAACCAGTCATTGGAATTCCTGTCCACCGGCGTTGAATATACTATCAGCCAGTGCTTTTCATCATCAAATTCCTTCAGATAACGGGAGTATGCATAGTCCTCAAGGGAGTTATAGCTCTTCATCCAGCTCTCATTGTTCAGTGTGACTACCGCCGGTGTTACTCCCGATTTGTCCATGAACTTTTCAAGCGAATGCTCAAGGTCTGCCCTGTCGTATATCACATCTGCTGCGTCATCGATAAGTATACTCGTATCTGCGCACGGCTTCACTGTTTTCATCTGCGAACCTATCGCTGCAAATCCACCTATGATAAACGGTATGTAAAACAGTCCTATCAGCAGACGCGCCGGCGTAAATGCCTTGCTGGGGTCGGATTTTGAATATATATATTCCGTTCTTCCGCGGTGTGTGTATCTGTACCTTCTCGCTCCGGGATAGTAGCTGCGGCTTACGCCTCTTGAGCCTGATCCGTGGGATCCGCCATGTGAGCCTCCGCCGTGTGAGCCTCCGCCGTGTGAGCCGCCTCCTGATGAATGTGGCATATTTTCATCCTCCTATGATCCATTATCATGTAACGTAACCTTTTGTTTACGTTCTTACATTATGATATAACAAATACCGCTTAATTGCAAGATATTCCGATCATTTTTGTAGCTTTGCACAAGTCCAGTCATCGTCTTTTATGTACCTGTACAGCCTTTGTGAAAGTCTTGTGACAGTTTATCAGGGTTTTACGACACAAACATCCGGTCTTACGACATTATGTGAAAGAAATTATTGACAAATCATGAATTATAGCATATAATAGATAATGACGAATTATAGCTTATATTATATTGTATAATGGGGAAAATTATTATTGTATTGTTACACATAAAGGAAATATAGCTTTGCTCAGAAGCTTTCCTTTGTCATACGCGGCATTATCTCAGCATGAGTTATCTGTATTTATTCCCTTTCAAGTATCAGACGGATCAGATGCTGATTTATAGTCCTACGTGTGCAGAGAAGTTTCCTCTGCACGTTTTTATTTTATTGCTCCCACAAATCAACTCTTGATTTATATTTGCAAGTCCGTCGCAATTCTGCTTCATGAGTTGATCGGCGGAGCAGTGTCGCCATTGATCTGATCCGCTATCGGATCTTCCAACCGCAGCTCAGGAGGTCTTTTTGATGAATCCCTTAATATGTCAGTTATTGTTTAAAACAGTCCGCTCTGAAAACAAAACCTTTCTCGTGTTCTCAGCTGGTAAAAAAGATAAGATCAACTATTCAGAGGTCCAGTCTCTGGAGGACAGATCATCTCATAAATACCTGCTGCCTATGCGTTGCGTCAGCAAGGGCAGAAAAACTAAGGTGAAATATGATATCAGCGGATATACTTCCATCGCTGATCTCCTCAGAAATGAGATCGATCAGCAGCTGTATTTCAATATCATCGCCGGTATCCAGAAAACCCTCGCCTACTGCCAGAAAGCCGGCTTTTCTATCGATAACCTCATGTGCGATCCTAAGTTCATCTATTGCCATAATATCAGCAAAAAGGTCATGATGGTGTATATGCCGCTGGAAAATAAGAGCTTCGTTCGCGATGATATTCCTAAATGCCTCAAAAAAATGCATAAGCTGGCTGATATTAAGGTCTCTGATTTCCACTACAAAAGCGCTTACGAAACTTTTATCAACAGCTTCAATTCCGATAACAGACTCCCCGATCAGGCTCAGTTCGATCCGGCTGCCCTGCTGCATTTCCTCAATTCCAGCCATATGATCTGCTTTGAAAATAATAATGAGCCGGAACAGAAGGACGCTCCCGTTACTGACAATAACAGCAGCTCCCCCGATAATGCACTGCCTTCCGGTGCAGGAACGGAGTCAGATAATGATTCCGCCAATGACGAGGAACTCAACGTCAGCAATACCGTTGTGCGCCACAGATGCAGCGATGCTTACTTTACCGACTGCAACGGCAACAGGATCGATATTGAATCCTTCCCCTTCTCTATCGGCAGAAACAAAAAGAATGACCTCGTTATCGATGAGCCTACCGTTTCCGGCGATCACGCCGTCGTCTCCAAGAAGGACGGCAAGTTCTTCATTACCGATTCTTCTTCATCTAACGGTACCTTCCTCAACGATGAGGACAATCAGATCGATAGCTCTGAGCTCCACAGCGGCGATAAACTCTTCTTCGACAGCTTCTGCTATACCTTCCACTCGGATTCCGAGGACGCCGAAGAGGAATGCTCCAGAACTGTCGTAGTCTCACGCAAAAAGGATACCGATACTCCTGTGCCTGATGCCGAACCGGTCCCCGATCTTGATCTCGAGACTGATGAGGCTGAGATCAGTAATGAGGAGAATTGTACCGTCGTTGATGTCAGAGCTCTGGCTTACTTGCAGAAGGTCTCCGATAACAGTATCGTGAATATTACCAGCTTCCCGTACATAAGCTCCTCCGATGAAGGCGTTATGATAACCTGCGATACCATCGGCACAAGAAAAAGAATGTTCGTGGAAAATACTGCAAGTGATGCGCTTTTCTTCGAGGGAATGGTCATTCCCGAGGGCCGTAAGGCTGAAATGTTCTCCGGCTGCTCGCTGACTATTTCCGGCGAAAAATACTTTTTCAGAGTGAATAAATAACTGCGGATACCACTTGTCATGGATATTTTTTCCTGTCCGCTGCGTTGCGGCCGGGATCATGTTACCGCAGAATACTGATCGGAGAGAATGTGTAATGTTCGTTTATTCATACGCCACTACGGCTGGGATTGTGAAAAAAATAAATCAGGACTCACTGATGATCAAGGTCGCGAGATATGAGAACAGCGATATTCTCTTTGCTGCTGTATGCGACGGCATCGGCGGTCTTACCGGCGGTGAGAATGCCAGCGCCTTTGCGGTCAGCTCCGTTTCAGAGTGGTTCGAGACCGTGTACCCTGAGCTGCTCCGCCAGAACTGCGGTATCCTTGAGGCAAGAGAAAGCCTCGACCGCTGCCTGCACCGCATCAATGACCGGATCAACGCTCAGTGCGATAATTCCGGCAGTATGGGTACCACCTTCACCTCCGTACTCATCGATCCGCGAAACGATGCTGTTATGGCTGCTCATGTGGGCGATACCAGACTGTATAAGATCTACGAGGACAGGATCGTCACTGTCACTTCTGACCATTCCATCGTCGCCGAGGAAGTGCGCAGAGGTCTCATCAGCGAGGAGGACGCCCGTTTCGACCCGCGTCAGAATCAGATAACCAACTGCATCGGCGCCGGCGAATCCGGCAGAATGTACGACTTTATCCTCCAGAAACCTGAGGAGGACTGCCTGTATATGATATGCTCCGACGGATTCAGAAAAATGGTCAGCAGCAAGGAGATACATAAACGACTGCTACCGTCTGCCAATACGGATAAGGATAAATTGAAGAGTAACCTTGAGTTCCTTATGAAACTCAATATGAAACGCAAAGAGACCGATAACATTACCGCTCTGGCTGTCAGGTACTCTCCGGGAGATCGATGAGATATGGACGAGATTAAAGGTAAAATACTCGCAGACCGCTATGAGATCGATAAACAGCTGGGTAAGGGCGGTACAGCCCATGTCTATAAGGTGTTCGATCTGGGTGCGGACAGATCCGTCAGAGTCGTGAAGGAGATCGATAAGTCTAACCGCGATCTGTACGAAATGGCTAAGGAAGAAGCCTCACGTATGAAGAACCTGTTTGAATCCGATAACTCAAGCAGATACTTCCCTAATATCCACCACCTGTTTGAAACAGACTCCCATTACTATATCGTTATGGATTTCATCGACGGTGAATCTATGGAGGCTATGATCGGTGAGGAGCCTATGCCTAACAGGATCTTCCTCGATGCCGCAAAACAGATCTGCTCGTGTATCAAGTTCCTCCACGATCAGAATCTCGTGTACAGCGATATGAAACCGGATAATATGATGGTCCTCCGCCAGAACAACGACCTCCTCAGTGAAGGCTCGGAAATCACTCTGAAATTCATCGATTTCGGTACCACTGTTCTGGACTCCACCGATGTTACCGGATATACCCCGGAATATGCCGCTCCGGAACAGTTCAGACAGGAAAAGATCGACAAAAGGACCGATATTTTTAATATCGGCGCTACCTTCTACCATATGATCCAGGGCAGAAAACCGCTCAAGGTCAATAAGGGCAGAAAAGTGTGCAGCTACAGGGAAAGATTCGTGTTCAGCGGTAAAGTGGATTCGTCCATAAAACATATCATTCTGAAATGCGTCGAGGAGAATCCGGATAAGAGATACCAGTCCTGCGATGAGCTGTTCAAGGCTCTGTGCAGAGCTGAAAAGAAAACAAGTCTGCATATCTTCATGATAACTCTCGCTCTTACTGTCCTTTGCTTTGCAGGCTACGGTATGCTTTCTCTCGCCGCTGCCAAAGCCATCAATAACGCTACCGACAGAGACTACGCGGAAAACGTCAGACTTGCCAACTACGAGGAAGCTATCAAGCTGAGACCAGAAAACAGAAATGAGATCTATTCTTCCATTTTCCCCAAGGACGATGACGGTATCTACCTGAAACTCATCGACAGCTATAAACAGGACGACAGACTCGATGCAAATGAAAGCGCTTTCATCAACGACTACATCAGAGCCCGTCACCCCATCAGCTCCAATGACAAGGAATACGCAAGATGTATGTTCGAGATCGGTAATGTCTACTTCCTTTACTACGATCCCTATGACTGGAAAGACAAAAAAGCTACGGATAATGAGCTGTTTACCGAAAGAATAAACAACTCCTATTACTGGCTGGATACCGCTCTCAAAAACAGCTCTCCGGAGGACGATCACTACCGGAGAACTAAGATTTTCTGCGGTATCTGTGAGTTCTATTCCAATATCAACAAGCTCGAGACAGAAGGCAGAAATAAACCGGAAATGTATACGGATATGTGGAACGATATTGAGGAACTGTCTGAATACATAGATTCGGATAACGAAGTGGAAAGCGCAAGAGTGTGCCAGACCCTGCGCCACCTGATCTCAAGATACTGCGATAAGTTCAGCAAAAATAATATCACCAGACAGCAGCAGCTCGCTGTCATCGATAAGATCGAGAAAAAAGCCGGTTACGGCGACGATATAAAATACAATAACGAAACTGCAAGGAAGATCGCCGGTTCCTTTGACTACGATGCAGTAAGAAATAAAATAACAGGTTTGTACGAGGATAAAAAAGGAGGCTCAGATGGATCCGCAGATATTGGTTAACTGTTCATATATCTTCCTGGCAGCAGGGATCATACTGCTTATCCTGACTGTTGTGCTGTTCTTCAAGTTCGGTATTATCGGCATTATCAGAGCTGAAGCCGCTGAACGGAAGGAAGCCGCTGAGTCCGGAAATGAAAGCTACTATAACCGCGTTGTCAGTCAGATCCATAAAGATGCCGGATCGGAAGATGCAAACGAGTCCGGGAATGATACCGCCGAGGACAATAATACTACCGAGAGAAAACGCTCCTATACTGTGCAGAATCCGAAGAAGAAAAAAAGGGTCCCGGATCCGGTAATGCCTGTGCCGGAGGAAGCTCCCATAACTGATGCGCAGGAACCGGACGATGAACAGTCAGATGCTTCTATAACCGTAGTGGTTTCCGGAAACAGAAATAATAACGATACGGGTGAAACTGTTGTCACACCAAGAAATAAAAAACGGGATCTCAATGATGACGATTTCTTCATCGTTGATGATATTATCGTCATTCACGGCGATCCGCACGCAATAAAATAAGAGGAAACCATATGCATTACACTAAACGAATCATTACCGCTTCGCTGGCAGCTGTTCCGGTTTATTCTGCCTTTGCTGCCGGACCTTGCGCTGACGCAGTTGATGCTCCCACTGATATTCACCTTACTGTTCAGACAAAGGAGATCGCTGTTCAGGATATTCCCGCAGACAGGATCGTCACGCTGGATATTTATCAGGAGAACTGCCCTTTTTTTGATGCCATAATGTTCCCCGTGATAAAGGATCCAAGACTGTCGTATTATCCCGATGACGACTGCTTCGGCCTTGCGGAGGGAGTACGGAATGCCCGTACCCCTAATATCAGTTTCTATGTTCCTGACCCCGATTACAGAATGTGCGACATCTGTTCCTCTGCGGAAAATGATGATTTCATTGAGTTCGATAATGCCATTGCTACGGTCTCATTCAAGCTCCCTGAACAGGTGGAGACAGGTGACTTCTTCACCGTGAAGATCATTGAAAAATATCTGCATACACCTATACAGATCAACTTCGGTGACAGAATGGAGGACGTTTTTAATGAATCCGCTTTCTCCCAGCTCAACAGCGGCGGTATACGAATAGTCCAGGGGGTACAGCCTGCTCCCGCTCCCAACGAAGGCGGCGGTCAGTCCCCTGGCGGCGACGGAGGAGATAACGGCGGCGGTGGGGATCCGTCTCCGGGAGAGGTATCTCAGTCCGGCGATGATCATAATACTCCCCGTGAGACTCCGGCAGCAGTTCAGACTGTCACAGCTGCTCCGGCTACTTCAACAGCAGCTCCTGCTTCATCAGCTGCCATGACAAACACTACATTTACAGTTCTATCGACCAGCAGTACTTCCTCATATAATTCAACCACCGGAAGTTCAGCAGCATCTTCTGCGGTCAGCACCTCTGCCAATGCTGTTATTGCCCCTAAAGAAGATCCCGAAAATAAGAATAAGGGCGGTTTCATTATGATCGCTCTGATAACCCTTATTATTGTTGCTGTTGCTTCAACGGCGCTTCTTGCTGAAAAGCTGAGAATGAACAGAAAATAAACTGCATGATATGCATGAAAAGGATGGGCGGTATATATGAATACTAAAAAGATTATGCTTAGAAAAGCGGCGGCTTTTGTTTCTGCACTTACATTTCTTTCCGTAAGCAATATGACATCTGTTTCTGTTATGGCAGCAGCAGGTGCTCACGGCAGCTCTTCCGCTGCTGCTTCAGTCAAGGTGAATAAAACCGCACCGGTGCCTCCGGATATGCCGGAGATCGTTACGACTACTACCACTGCCCCGGCTGTCACTACTACAACTACGACTACTGTCACTACTACCTCAGCTCAGACTACTACTGCAACAGATCAAGTAACTACAACTACTGCAGCGGAAGCTCCTGTTATGACTGATCTGTATATCAGTTTCGCTGATGATGTATATAATGATAAATCCGATATTGCAGATGCACTCGACAGGAAGGTCAAAGAAAAAAATCCCGGCTATAAAGCAAGACTCGCAGATGAATCTAACAGCATCATCATCACCTATGATACGGCTGATGATATTTTCAATAACTGTCTGAATGTCTTTGAATATAATGTGCTTACTGAGGAAAACAGAAGGCTGAAAAAATATGTCTATGATGGCATTATCCGGAAAAAAGTCTATTACAGAGCTGACGGTGATACTGAATTGCTCAGGGATTCCGAAGCTGTAACAGAGCTCACTGTTAACGGTGCCGGCGATACCACTTATATCGCTAAAGATACTGTGCTCGGAAATGACTCGTTTTCTTTGGACAAATTCCATTTCGCAGATGGAAATTATACTGTATCTCACGCTTTTGTCATCGACAATGACGGTGTTCATGAAGAGGACCGGAACGGTGTTCATGATACCCCCGTATTGCCCTTTAAGGAAAAAACTTTCAGTCTGAATTTCCAGACCCGTGATGCCCGATGCGAGATCATTACAGCTGACGGCTCTCCAACGGATAAGAACGAATTCATGTATTCCGAAATTGAAAACTTCAAGATAAGAGTTAAATCAAAGAAGAATTGCGATTGCTTCCAGCTGAAAAACGAATTCTTCAATAAGCAGTTTTCCTTCGATGAGTTCGATGAAAATTCAGAAAAAACTATCCCTACAATCAAAACATTACCGCTGAAAGACTTCGTTTCCGAGCCTGAGAAAAAAGAAACGCTCGAAAACTCTGAAACATTCGTGTACGAGGTATTTGCCAAGCATAGTATGGTGGATTCCATAATAAAATACCATGATGCTTCGGGCTCCGATTTGAAAGAAGAAAACGGAAAGGTAATGCTGCTGAATTCGGACTACTGCATCGATCCCCTTATTTACAGAAACAATAAGACCTATTACCTGAAAAAATATGAGTACAGATATTCCAATACCCCGGGTGAGGAGAACCTTTCATATTCCTTCTCCTCCTATGATGACCTCGTTGCTCATATGGACGGTCCCGGTGCTGTTGCTGTGCACAGCGAAAGCTCTTCAAATGATCCCGATAATCCCAACAATCACGGTCTGATCTTCCCCGTAAGCGATCCGTATTACTTCATTCTTGAATACGGCGAGATCGATAATCAGGACAGTATTGTGAATCCTGATGACATTTTCAAAAAGATCTGCGCTTCTCTGGGAGATCATAAAACTCTGAAGGATACCATACTTTCAGAAAATGCCATCGTCGCTAAGTGGAAAGGAAATATATCTCCGCAGCTTGGCGCAAATTACAATGGCTGTACCTTGTATTTCCTTGATAAGAATAATGTCATCACAAAAGCTACAGTTCAGAACGGTTCGATCAGATTTACTGTTCCAAGTGTCAGCAATCCTGACAATAATAACCTCTACTACAGGCTGTATGCAATTAACAGGAAAGTCGGAGATGTCAATTATTCTATCCCAGTCCAGCCATTTACTCTGTATTTTGATACGAAATCTCCAGTGCTGCCTGATATTGAAAATGACGGCGAGTGGACTAATAAAAAGACCCTGCGACTGAATATCAATGAGTCCTTTGACAGCGATCATCTCGATCTTTGTACCTCCAATAAGCAGAAGCTCGATAATATCTCTGCTGTCACTGTTAATGACCTCGTTTTCCAGAAGCCAAATGATGCTGACTGGGTTATCGGACAGCCTTATGATGCATCGAATGGTTTGAGATACTACGTTGATGACAGCTCAGATAATACTGCCAATGGCAGCTTTATTACTGATAATGAATATGTTTCAACCGTCTCCGGATTTGAAGATCAGCTGAACGATCTGAAGGAAGCATACAGAAAAAAACTCAATACTCAGATCAATAACTGGAATGCTGTAAAAAATGAAGCTAAAACTGCTATCAAAACTCTCGAAAAATCAGATGATGAAGATAACGAAGATCTTATCAATGATTATAATGCCGATATTAAAAAAGCAGAAAACAATATCTCTGAACTGAATTCACAATTATCCAAGCTGGATATGAAGGATCCCGTGATAAACGACGAATATACCGATCTGAAAAAGCAGTATGAAAAGTATAAAAACGGTTCCCATTTCGCGGGCAAAGCTGTTGACCACAGTATAAGCTGTACTGACCCTTATCAGGTCGTTCTCACTCCCCGCAGCGATGAAGATGGCAGCGTTTACTTCGAGCTGACGTTAACTGTAAATGACGTTAATGGTAAGGCATTCAATGATTCTTTATCCGTAAGCGTCTTTGACCACTCCGGAAATAAGAGCAATACCCAGACCGTGAACGATGTAAAGGTCGAGCAGACTCCTCCGAGAGCTACAAGGATAAAACTGAATGATTACTACGGAAATGAATACAAAAATAATGTCTGCAACAGTATCCTTAATGTGGCTTCAAGCTTTGACGATAAATACGATGATAATGAATGCTCAGGTTTAGGTTCAAAGGAGATCTGGTTCACAGATGATCCTGAGAATATCAGCGATGATACACCCAAAGCTGATTCCAATGGTATGATCGACCTGTCTCATTCAAATATCAAAAAAGGCTATGTTGTTATCAGGGTAACTGATAACGCCGGAAATGATGCGCTGTATTATTATTGCAGCAGCGCTGCCAATAAAGCTACGGACACTCCCGATTCTGCCACTCCTATTATGGTGGATAAGGACGCTCCATCTACACCTGTTCCAACACTGCCGGAGAACAGCAACGGCTGGCTGGCTGATTATCCCGCATTAACTGTAACTGCTGCTGATAATAACAAAAACTACGCCTCGGGTATTGAACAGCTCATTATTACGATCGAACACGGCAGCAATGAACAGACCATCAGCGGGATAAACCTGTCAGAGCTTGCTGATCCTGCTACTGCAAAGGCTCTTGCAGAAGGTAAGTTCAGGCTCGTATTTGCTCAGAACGAAACCAATAAAGACATCGCTGATGTGTATTTAGAGGTGAACGGCAAAAAACTGAGCGGTACTCCCCTGCCTGAGTCTGTAAAGCTGCGCAGCTCAGATGATGAAAATATCAACGGAAGCATTAAGGTTAGTGTGGAAGCTGTGGACTCCGCTCACAATCACAGCTCCGCCGGAGAGTGTGTGTTCTTCGTTGACAACACCGATCCGGAAGCTGTTGGCACTTTCGTGTTCAATAACAGCGATCGCTCAGATGTAAAAACAAATATCACCCCATTCGGTGCTTTTGCCAATAACAATGTCTGCATCAGAGTGCCTGTCATGGATAATGGGTATTCATCAAATCTGAAAAAAGCTGTTCTCTATCTGAATGCTGACAGTGATACTCCGAAGATCGAGACTGCTGTTTTCAGGAAGGATAACGATGTACTGTATGCGGAGTTTGAAAATATCCCGGAAGAGATCATCACTGATGCTTTCTCCGGCATCTATGTTCCGGAGTTCGTTGTCTATGATAATGTGGACAATTGCTCTGAACGCAGAAGACTATCAGCTGCATACAGTATCGATGACATACGCGGTATTGACGGTGCTGATTCACTTGTCATCGAAAATAAACCGCCTGTTATCAGATGCAGCATCACCGGTCCGGATGAGTATATAAAGAACAACAATGAACACTGGTACAGCGGCGATGCTGAGCTTGTGTTCAGCTGCGATGACGACGGCTCGGGAATAAGCAGATTCAATGTAAACGGCACTTCAACTGCAAATGCTTATTCGTATCATACCGAACCCGTTCATAATGATGTATACACCGTTCGTACAGGTCTGCATGACGGAAAATACGAATATATGGCTGAGGCTGAGGATAACGCTTTCAACAGATCAGATAAGGTCATCACCAATAATCAGGGTCAGGACGTTGAAAACGACAGTATTGCTGTATTCAAGGATACAACTAAACCCGTTATCGACTCTGTGGTATTCAGCAATAATGTCAGGTCATTATGGGGCAATTCCCTCGGACATTTTTTCAGGGAAAATTACGGCCTCTTTGCTAATACCAGCTCACAAATGACCATAACTGCCAATGATGAAGGTGCAAGCGCCGGAATCAAGTGCATCTGTGTTCAGCTTATCGATTCCGGCGGAAGCTACGTTTTACGCGATAACGATAAGAACTACATAACTATATACAACGATTCCGATCAGAAGGACCTGTCAACTTTTGTGACCACTGTTGATATTCCCGATAACTTCAAGGGCGATATTCGCGTGTGGACCGTTGATAACGTCGGTAACGGACCCGACGGTGACAGCAGTGAAATAAGCGATTATAAGTGGTCGCCTTTCGGTTTTATCTCTGAAACTGCATCAAATCATGCAGATACTTCTGAGGTAAAGATCACCCTTCCTGAGACTGCAAATAAAGACGCTGCCGGTCATCCGCTTTATAATAAGTCCATCGATGCTCAGATAAGGATCTCTGAGCCTCAGTCAGGTATCAATAATGTTGAGATCACCCATTCCTCAGGTGTCAGGATCACCACCGATTTCGACTCAGCTGATACCGCTGAGACTGCCGGCTGGAGTATCGGCGCTTCCGACAGAAATATAATCACCGATGCCTCCCGTACAATCAATATATCCGGAGAAGGCAACGATAATGTCCTTAGCGCCGGTGTTGAGGATAATGCAGGTAATATCCTGGAAAAAGAAAACAACAGCGTCGTTTTCAGTATCGATACCATTGCTCCGGAAATAAAACTCGACGGTATCGATGAGGCTGCCGCTGATTCCGTGAGATACTTCAATACGGACAAAAAAGCCCGCGTTACCATCAAGGACAGAAACTATGACAAGACTGTCATCAACGGCAAGGATACAGTGTTTGAAAGCGACAGGTCCGTAACCGGCAATGATGCGGGTCAGGTCTATGTCTGGGAGGAAAACTACACCACTGACGGAAGATACTCCCTTGATATTGACTGTACCGACCTCGCCGGAAATAAGGCTGCCGGTAAGCATACAGGAACCTTCGTTATCGATAAGACTGCTCCGGTAGCTTCCATAACCACAAGAAAACTCGGCGGTGAATCCGTTGAAACCGGCAGGGGCGTGTTCATCGATTCAGATGTAGAGGTAATTGTTTCCGTTCAGGAGGCTAACTTCGATCCCGCAAGCTTCAATGTCACCATAAACGGTGATCCATACTCCTCCGGTACATGGAGCAGCGGCAATACCCATAACCTGCTTATCCCCTCCTCTTTCTTTGAGGATGGCGGTAAATACTCCATAAGCATCTCCGGTAAGGATTCAGCCGGAAACAGCCTTAAATCTGTATCCACTGAGTTCGCTGTCGATAAGGCTAAGCCTGTTATCAGCATTGACGGCGTAAAATCCGCTAATAACGGAGATGTTGCTCCTGTCGTAAAGATCGTTGAGGATAATGTCGAGATACAGGATCTGACTATCCGCAGAAACAATGAGCAGCTTGCTCAGTCCATTGACGAAAACAATAATACCGTAAGCTACAAGATAACTGACGGTGCATTCATTACCGGTAAGGTCGTGGACGGAAACAGCGGCGTCAGCAAGGTCGTATTCGACAACTTCCCCATGACTGAATCCTTCGACGGTAACTATGAGATCAACGTCAGCGTTACCGACAAGGCCTACAACAAGACCTTTGCTTCTCAGGAATTCTCAGTCAACAGATTCGGCTCTGTATTCAGTATCGAGGACGCTGACAGCATAAACGGCTGTCACCTGAACAAGGCTCCCGAAATCAGGATCACAGAAAGAAACGTTGATAAACATATCAGGAATAACGAAGTCGCTATCATCATTGACAAGGGTACCGATACCATACAGCTTTCAAAGGATCAGTATACCATTTCGGAGCCTGTTTCACTTCCGGACGGCTCCGGCTATGAGTACCTGTACACTATCGGCTCCGGCGTCTTCGATCAGGACCTTGAGTACAGCATCACCATACAGACTATCGATGCTGCCGGAAACAGAAACGTCAGCAAGCTCAGAGGCGCAGATGTGTCTTTCAGCGTTGATACTCATGAACCTGAGTTCACCTGTAACGGTCTTATCGACCGCGCTGAGTTCAGAGAGTCGAACAGAGAGTTCAGGATCAATCCGACAGAACAGCTGATGCATATCAAGGTCACCACAAGCCTCGGCGAAGTACTGCTTGATTCTCCCGGAAAGCTCAACGGTGACAACAGCTATGTATTCACACTTCCGGCTGCTAACCGTGCCCGCGATCTGATCGTGGAGCTAATTGACCTCGCAGGTAATACTACCGTCAAGACCTTCACTGACCTTCTCGTAACAGAGAACATCATGCTCTATACAATGCACAAGACATGGGCAAAGGCTACTGCGGCTGCTGTTGCAGCTCTCGGTCTCGGTACCGTCGGCGGTGCTGCTCTGATAAAGAGAAGAAGAAAGAGATTCTATTGAGCCTGACTCAGAACCTGACTCAGAACCTGTCCACATATGGATTCATGCACGTCTTTTCGTCAAATTTTGCCGGTGACTGCGTTAAAAATCCTTGAATGGCAACAGCCCGTCAGCGGATTTTTTGT
>CADBNS010000148.1 GCA_902796065.1 Ruminococcus flavefaciens | reverse complement strand
GTGCGAGTAATGGGACTTGAACCCATACGTCTCTCGACACACGCCCCTCAAACGTGCCTGTCTGCCTATTCCAGCACACTCGCATCAGTCTTGTTTCGTGACTGCTTTAATATTATATCAGAAACGGAACAGTTTGTCAAGGGGTTTTCAAAAATTTTTTCAGATTTTTTAAAAAGGGCATATAAAGTTTGACGTAGGTGCAAAAATATGATATAATGTAAGTACATATGATAGGCACGGAGGCGGTGCTATGGAGTTTTTACTTGTACTGGCGATAATAATAGTGATATGTCTGATCATGAATGTAAGTCCGGGACTGATCGCGCTGGCGATGATGGGTCTTGTGGAGCTTGTACTGATAAGTATGTTTCTGCTGTTCATATACGAATGTATAAGGATGGCATTTTCAAAGCGGGTAGAAGCGGAGTTCACGCGGATAGACAAGGCACCGGGAGAGAATTCGCGGTTCAAGGTAGCGTATTACAGTGTCGGCGGTGAGGAGTACCCATGTGTATTCCCCAGTGAGATGATACTCAACGACAAGATGTACCGAACAGACAGGACATATCATGTGCTATACAACAAGAGGATGAAAAAGGTATTTGACATCTGGACAGTACTGACCTGTATACTTGGGCTCATAAGCAGCTTTCTGGCAATATACGCATCAACATATCTGCTCACATTAGTGTAAAGGAGAAATAAATGGAAGAATACAACTGTGAAGAGTGCGGAGTACATGAAGATATAGTAGCGAAGGTATCGAAGGTGATGCCTGACGAGTCGGTGCTGTACGATGCGGCGGAGCTGCTGAAGGTATTTGGCGATTCCACGCGTATACGGATAATATTCGTACTATGCCAGAGTGAGATGTGTGTTTGTGACATAGCGAAGCTGCTGGGCATGACGCAGTCGGCAATATCGCACCAGCTGCGGGTGTTGAAGCAAGCGCGGCTTGTAAACACGCGGCGCGACGGAAAGACGATATACTATTCGCTGTGCGATGCTCACGTACAGAAGATATTCTACTGTGCAATGGAGCACGTAATGGAGCACGAATGAAGTATTTTGATTTTCACACTCACGCATTCACTGACAGTCTTGCAGAGCGGGCAATGTCGGGTCTGGCAGGAACCAGCGGAATAGAGCCTGCAACGGACGGAACACTGGCAGGACTAAAAAGGGTAATGGCAGCAAGCGGCGTAGAGTCCGCGATGCTTTTGCCGATAGCAACAAAGCCGACGCAGCAGCATACAATTAATAACTGGGCAGCATCGGTAATGGGTGAAGGGATATACAGCTGCGGAACGGTTCATCCTGAGGCGGAGGACGCAGTAGCAGAAACGGAGCGTATATACTCACTGGGATTGTACGGACTGAAATTTCATTCGGAGTACCAGCACTTCCGGCCGGACGATGAGCGGATGATGCCGGTCTACCGGAAGGCAGCGGAGCTTGGACTGTTTGTGGTATTCCACGGTGGCTGGGACCCGTTCGGAACAGAAGACGTACTTGCGACACCGCGGCGGTTTGCGGCACTGGCGGAAAAGGTACCGGAGCTGACCATAATCGCAGCGCATTTAGGCGGAATAAAGATGTACGATGAAGTAGAGGACGTATTAGCCGGACGGTATGAGAATGTGCTGTTTGACACCGGAGTAGTGGCAGGATACATCACCGACGAGCAGGCGTACAGGATAATAAAGAAGCAGGGAGCCGACAGGGTGCTGTACGGAAGTGACTGTCCGTGGGACCAGCCTGAGAATGAGATAAAACTGATTGAGCGGCTACAGCTGAGTGAAGAAGAGAAGGAGCTCATATACCATAAAAATGCCGAAAGACTGGTATTTAAAGGGTAACAGGAGCGGCTGGCTGATGTTCATAGAAAATTAAGAATATATAGTCAGAAAAATAACATCGGAATAGAAGTAATATGGTAATATTAAATCAAAGAAAGACAGAAAGATAACTATGGCACGTGTTGATATAGAATGGGGGCGGTCGGATGAGCGGGCTTGCTAAGAGAAAAGAAGCAGGCAAGATAAGTGTGATAGACGATTTCGATTATTCGACCCAGTCGGAATCTTACAACAGAGAATTCATAAAATGGCGCAGGAAGAAGAACAATCTGTTTGCGTTCAGTTATGAGGTAAACAAAAACGAGAGCATATACGTAGACGGTCGTGGATTTGTGGTCAAGAACGCAGTAGATGCAGAGAGTGAAGTACTTGTGCGTATATTCTACATACTTGGACTTGCCCTGATCGCATACGTAGTACTTGATACCTTGTTCAGGAAAGGACTGATAATGGTCCTGTCCCGGGTTGGGGTAGATATACACTCGAATTTTTTCAGTGACAGTCTGTACGGCGGCAGCAAGGAGATAGTAACGGTACTGATGATAGTAACGCTGCTGAAGGTGCTGATACCTGCGGCGTACCTGCAAAAGAGGTTTGCGCTTCCCCGGGTAGTAGAGCTGATGCGGACGATGCACGATCCTGCGGGACTTGTAGGTGCGATCGCAGCGACGCTGATACTATGCGTAGCGACCAGTCTGCCGAATGCGTATTCCAGTGAGCCGACGGAGATATATACCTATTTCCGTAATCTGAATGCAGACATAGAAGTCTGGGGACAGTTTGAATTTCTGGTATATTCGCTGTTTGACATAATAGTACTATCGATATTCTCGGAGGTATTTTTCCGTGGAGCGATGTTTGCGGTACTAAGGCAGTTCGGAGACATATTTGCAGTAATAATCACATCGATAACAGCGGCGATGCTGACGATGGACCTGCGTGAAGCACCGACGATGTTTTGCATATCGCTGATAGCGTCGATAGGAATGCTGTACAGTGGAAGTATATTCACAGCGATAGCGGTGAACATCATATTCAAGATGTATCAGCTTGGACTGATGGTAATACAGGCGGATCATGCAGACAAGATGCCGCTGACGAGAAACGTATTCATGATCGCAGTACTGATAGCAGGAGCAGTGATGCTGCTTGTGGTATGGATACTGCACAAATACCGTGGAAACAAGCGTATACTGGTGAACTACACATCGGAGATGCGTTTTGGGGAGCGGCTGGTATATTCAGTAAAGATATTCCCATACTCAGCGGTAGCGGTGATATGTTTTGTATACGCGATAGTAAGGCTGGTGTTCTGATGGATCGATACATGAAGAGAGCTCTTGAGCTTGCTCACGAGGCATATGACGAAGGAGAAGTGCCTGTTGGAGCGGTAGTAGTAAAGAAGACGACAGGAGAGATCGTAGGCGAAGGCAGGAACAGGCGAGAGACAGCGAAGAATGCGCTTGCTCATGCAGAGATAGAGGCGATAGACGCAGCGTGTAAGCGGCTTGGTGGGTGGAGACTTCCGGAGTGTGCGATATACGTAACGCTGGAGCCGTGTCCGATGTGTTGCGGAGCGATAATCAATGCGCGCATAGACGACGTAATATTCGGAGCCTACGATCATAAAAGCGGATCCGTGGTGTCTGTGCAGAAGATGTTTGAGCATCCATACAATCATTTTCCGAAAGTAGAAGGCGGAGTGATGGAAGAAGAATGCGGATTGATACTGTCGGAGTTTTTCCGAAGTCTGCGTCTGAGGCATAAGCAGCGTCGTGAAGAGAGCGCGACAAGCGAATTACAGCCAGAAACAGAGCTGGAAACGATAGAGCAAACAATAACCCGGAGGTGATACAATGCGTATCATCTTCGGGAATTTTATTGTCCGGAGCGAGCGTAAAATATTTTACACACTGAATGTGATATTTTGTTAACAAATAACCTGTGCAAATGACGCATCAGCGTTAGGGAGGTATGAAAGAGATGACAACAAATTACTATAATTGACGGAAGACTGACTGGAAATGACCGGAAATTACGGTAAATGTATTTAACATTAGGGTAAATGATAGGGTTGCAATTTTAATATAGAGCGGAGATCTGCGGCGGCATGATTGTGGGAAAACGGATATAAGGCACCGGCAAAATAGCGACAATTATTTAACAAATTCATTATATATTAAAACGAAGTTAAAAAACTGCAAAGGAAGGTATGGTATAATAATGGAGCTGACGCGTAAAAGGCGGCAGTAAATAAATGATATAAGGAGAAAAAAGGAATGCTGAAAAAAATTTTAGCAGGAACGCTGGGAGTGTCGATGATCCTGACATCCCTGGCAGCAGACAGCTTCAGCAAGTTGAATGCGAACAAGAGTGACCGTAGTCAGGCGACGCAAAAGGAGCTGACAGAACAGACGGAACCGATCCGCAGTCTGTCGGACATTCACGCAGAAGCAGAGCCGATAGACCTGGCGAATACGGGAAAAGTAGAAGCTAAGCCTGAGGTAAGCAATGTAGAGTTTGACATTGAGACAGGTGAGCTGAAGGTATGGACGAAGCAGGACCGCAATGCGCAGCTTGTAGTATCGATCATACCGGAAGAAGGCAGGGAGTCGCAGCTTGACATGAAGACCAGCCTCATACCGGAGCCGATGACAGTCAGCACATTCAGTGTAGACACAGAGACGCTGCCGGAGTATTTTGAAATAAGGGCAGTGATCGCGGATGAAATATCCGGATTAGAGCTTAGCGAGAGCTTTAATTACAGGTACTACACAGAATCGATACAGAAGATGGCGAAGACATACGCAACAGATTTTGACGAAGAATACGTAGTAAACCTTGACGAAGACGAAAAGACGAACTTTCTGGTGCTCAACGAGAACACGATCGTAGCGGAGAGCGATGAAAGTAAGAATACGATAGTAAAAGCCGACTACGAGAGCAACGTATACGAGCTTGAGAACATCGACGACACAGTAAAGGATCTGAAAGCAGGGGATAGTTTCTTTGCTAAGTCTGATGAAGCGATGGTAGCAGTAACTGTAAAGGCAATTGAAATTGAAGATGAAAAAGCGACAATTACAGGTGATGAACAGTTAGGGACCGTATTTGATTTTGTTAAGATTGACACGAGATTTACTGATGAATATGCAGTAGCAGACGTTGAAGAAGCAACTGGCATAAGTTCAGAAGTAAAAGCTGATGATTATATGTCATTAGGAGATTATAAAGTTGGTGCAGGCATAAATGTAGAGGGATTCAAACTTGTTGATTATCCTGGAGAAACAGAGGCAAAGGAGCTTGAATTACGCGATTTCAAGGTTGATCCGAAGTTAAAGATCAATCTTAATGCAAATGTGATCATATACTTATCATTACAGGATAAAGAGGCATATGTTGAAGCAGTTTTTGATACTCCTATAGATAGTAGTGCAGCTATAACATTAAAGGATAAAAATGAGGTAGTATTGCTTCCGAAGAAGTGTTATGAACCTGGAAAAGAACTTGCAGACTACTGTTTGTTTTTGAAAACTAAGATTTCTCTTGTATTAGAGGCAGCAACAACCCTGAATTTATCTTGCAAGTTTGATCCGACTTTTGGTTTTATATTTGATTCCACAGCCAAAAGCGGAGAGAAGCTTACAACAATCACAGCTATGAATTTTAAATCAGAAGATGTTTCAGCAGCTGTAGACATAAGTGGAAAGGGATTCTTTGGATTCAAATATGATGTAAATCTTTCATTCTTTGATATAGAGGACATTGGAATCAACGGAAAAATCGGATTTGATTTTGTAAGTCAGCAGGAGCTTTACAATAGTGAAGTAAAGAAATATATGCCTGGAATTTATCAGCCTGAGAACAAAGAATTTGATGCAATCCATACCTGTGATGTGTGTGTAGAGGGAACACTGACATTAGTAGCTGATCTTGCATTAGCGATGAAGGTAAAGTTCCCATTTGATGATAAGGCATTATACGAAGATAAAGCACCATTATGGGATGAAAAGATCGTATCAGCAGATTATCATATGTCATTGAATGCCAACGCGACAGGAGGAACACATATATTCCCAGAAGACTGGCCATTTTTAAAGGACATAGAAATAGGATTTGGCAAATGCCCGCACAAGGCATACAGAACAACATTCAATGTATTTATAGAAGACGAAGATGGAGAAAGAGTTCCTATTCCGAATGCAAAATTATTAGTATATCCAAAGTATCTTGAAAATCAAGATTTAACTGGAAAAGAGGTATTCACCGATTCTAACGGACAAGCAGTCCTTTATCTGGCTGATATTAGTGATCCTTTCAGTTTTGATGGAGAGAAAATATCTGAAAAATCTTATATGTGTAAGGTTTATGGTTATGATGACTATTTTGCAGTGCTTAAAACATTTTCAGTCACTTATGATGCACGTGAGGTAGATATAAAGATTGATAAAGAAACTGCTAAAGAATCATTTTCTTCATCAAAACATGAAAAGCAGACTACAACATCTTTTAATGTAACGCAGACACTTCCGGCAACGATACCAAATCACAGAGCAGATCGCACACCGGTTCAGGTCGTTAAACTTGGAGATAACATTACTGGATCTGTATATCCGCTAAATGGTTCAAGTGATGAGTCTTATGTAAGCATAATTGGTTACGGCGAAATGAACGTAACTGGTTGTGTATTTAAGAATAAAGAAAAGATAAAAGAAGTAGTGATCAATAACGTTGATCCCAAAAACGGACTTGTTATAACGAGCTTAGGAAAGCATCTTTTTGACGGATGCAGCAATTTAAGAGTTGCAGTTATTCCTGATACACTCACATCCATTGGAGATTCTGCATTTAACGGCTGTGCAAATCTTATTACAGTAACATATAAGAATCCATATGAAATAATCAAGGATGCCAACGGAAAAGAGAAAAAGGTTTTACGCGAGGTCTTTGAAATCCCTGAAACTCTAAAGGAATATGGAAGCAATGCATTTAATGATTGTTTAGAATTAAGCGTTAACGATTTGAAAATTCATGATGGAATAACACGTATAGGAAACTCTGCATTTGGCGGCTGCCTTAAAATGACAAGCGTTGATGTGCCTGGTTCAGTAGAATCATTAGGACATAAAGCTTTCCAAGGCTGTATTAACTTGAAGAAAGCTGTAATAAACGAGGGCGTAAAGAAATTTGAACAAGACTCAGATGGGCATGGAACATACTTTCAATTCTACAATTGTGAGAGTTTGGAAGAACTGACACTTCCATATGCAGGTTGGGAAGAAGGCACATATAACGAATATGATAGCACATATCCTAATGCTGGAAATGATAGAAATAATATTGGAGGCCTTTTGGGATCTCAAGTTTTAGATGATAAGTACTATGACAATGGTCTTAGTTTTTACAGAAGAGTTCCTAAATCCTTAGAAAAAGTAACTATTCTTGGTGGAACAAAAGTTCAAAGTCAATTCTTTAACAACTGTAGTTTTATAAAAAAAGTTATACTTCCAGATACAATAACAGAAGTAGGTAATTATGCTTTTAGTGGTTGCACAAGCCTCGAATTTGGCGATTACACCATCCCCAGCAATATAAGAATAATAGGCAATTCAGCGTATGCTTATTGTTATGGTATGACAAGTGTGACAATACCAGATACGGTAGAGTCATTAGGAGAAAATGCTTTTGCATATTGCAAAAACTTGAAAAAAGCGGTATTAAAAAATGGAAATGTTATAATTCGTGAAAATGTTCATAATAGTTGGACAAATCTGTTTTCTTACTGTGAAAGTCTGACAGAGTTTGTACTTCCGCAGAATATAAGCAAAATAGGTATGCATACATTTTATGAGTGTAATAATTTATCCACCATCTACTACAACGGCACCAAAGCCCAGTGGGATGAAAAGGTAAAGGACAACATAAGCGAAGAAGGCAACGATGTAGTCACCGAGTGTTACAACGAAGAGAACGGCAGAAAGATAGTATATCTTGGTGGTGCAGCAGTGCCTGACGCCCCCCTCTACGGCGACGCCAACTGTGACGGCAAAGTAACCCTTAGTGACGCATTAGCGGTACTCCAGTTTGTAGCGAACGAGGACAAATACCCGTTGACGGAAGAGGGACAGAAGAATGCAGACTGTGTAGATGCCGGCAAGGGCATCACAGCGCAGGACGCATTAGCGATCCAGATGGTAGACACAGAGCTGATAGACATATCGGAGCTTCCGGTAGCAGCATCGGCGCTGAACAGATAAACAAGGCGACAGGCATAAAAAAAGGAACGCTCTCCGGGTTAACGGGGAGCGTTTTGCATTAGATTTACTGATCGTATTTACTGATAAAGTCGAGGTAGAGCTGGAACTCCTGATCGGCATCGGTAATATCGAGGCAGCCGCTTTTGCAGAGGTCCATGACGTAGTTCTGAACATCCTGGTTATCGCGGCAGACATCGTAAGCGAGGAAGGTAGCGAGCTTAGCGATAACGGGCTGATCGTCCTCATTGTTGCCGATGATATAGACATTCATAGTATCGCCGTCGAGCCAGTGCAGACGTTCATTGAGCCAGGGCGTATCGACATAGGAGCTGGTATTCTTAGCGAACTCGATAGATTCAGCGAGGATAGCGTCATCAAGGGAGACGGTATCATCGACAGCATTAGGACGTGAGAGCAGATCGGAAACGTAGTCATACCAGTCGTCATTTTCGAGGCGGATGAGAGCGTCCTCATCGACGACATCGGCGTTATAGTAGTCGGTACCGTATGACACGTAACCGCGGGCGAAAATTCTGCGGTAAGCGGTACCGTTCTCATCGAAAACGAGGAGGTTCTGCATACCGCGGTGTCTTGCGCCTTCCTCGATGACGAGGAGAGGGACGATAGTTTTCTCAGCAGCATTGGCAGGTGGAGCAGAGGTATTGCTGATGAGCAATTGTTTGAGCATAACGAAGTCGAAGACATCGATGCGGTTATTGTGATTGAGGTCACCGGCGGACCAGTTGGTCATACTGGAATCGGGGTCAGAGAGGAGCCAGTTCTGCATAATGATTGCATCAGCGATAGTGACCTGTTGATCGCCGTTCATATCGCCTGGGACAAAGGCATTATCATCAGCGACCTGAACGATTTCGTCCGTGACATCAGCGGCAGCAAAAGCGGACTGAACAGGGAGACAAACCGCAAGAGCTGAGCACAGAGAGAGAATGAGTGGGAATTTCTTCATAGAGCACCTTCCTTTATTATTGCTCCCTCAACTTAAATTTCCTTTCTGACTTCGCCTTTCTGGCAAAGTTTAATTGGGGGAGCGATAGAAATGAGTGATAAACAAAAAGCCTCGGGGAGTTCACTCCCCGAGGCCAAGTGACTGAAACAGTGACTCCTGTTTAAAAGGAATTATTTTTCGATGTATGGGAGAGAAGAGATCTTCTTGGTATCATACATCTGAATAGCAACTGAGTCATTACCTGTGATGCCATCTCCGGGGTTAAAGCAGTCAGCGTTTTTCTGAGCCTGAGCGCTGAGGTGATACTTATCCTCATTAGCGATGAACTGGAGGACAGCGAGAGCGTCAGCCAGAGAAATATCGCCGTCGAGGTTAGCGTCGCCGTATTTTATCTCAGCATCAGGCTGAGTATCAGCAGCAACGACCTTGACAGTAAATGATTCCTTAACGTTCGGGTAGTTAGCCGGAGAGATATAGATATTATAAACGCCGGGCTTAGAGTTATCGAATTCAGAGTCATCGATATTGAAAGACGGGCTATTCATAGGGAGGTTATCCTCGCTCCACTTAACGCCTGTTTTACCCTGACCGCCGGCGGAAGCGATACCGTCTGAGAGGTCGAGTTTTTCGCCAACAGCGTAATTAGTCTTAGACGGGAGCTTTTCGATCTTGACGTAAGCAGATTCCTGACCCTCGGTAGTAGTAGTAACAACGGGTACAGTAACAGTAGTAGTTGTGGTAGTTATAACAGGCTGAGCGGAAGTAGTTGTAGTAGTAACAACGGGAGCGGAGGTAGTAGTAGTAACCTTAGGCTCAGTAGGCTTGATAACGACAGGGCTGCCCTTACCGCCTGCGTCGAGGTTGCTGCCCTCGCCGGAAGCGTAGAACTCAGTAAGGGAGAGACCGGTACCGTTCTTACCCAGAGGAATCTGGTGGTCGAGACCTATATACTTACCGCTTGTAGTCTGCCAGAGAGCCTTTTCAAAGAGCTCATACTTAGGCTCATTCCAGTTTATAGTGGTACCCTTGCCCTGCATGAAGCTGAGGTCATTCCAGAGTCCGCCGGTATCGCCTGAGTTAGTATTGAGGCACCAGAAGGTATGGTTGATGTGGTGCTTAATCATGTAATCGCGGAGGAGTGTCATCCATTTGAGGTTATCGCCTTCCATATGGCCGCCCCACTCACCGATGAGTTCGGGAGCAATATCCTCTGCATTGATATAAGCCCAGGTATCGTACCAGTAGTCGTCGAGGAGTGTCTGCTCAGTGAAGTCCTTGTCGAACCATGTCTGAGCGTAAACGGACGGGCCGTAGTCATGGGGAGAATAAACTATCTGACTTGTACCCTGCTTAGGCTTGATAGGAAATTCTCTTGCGCCGCGGAAGTTACCGCCCCACCATGCGCCGATATATGGGGAATTAGTTTTTCTGTCGGGCATACCCCAGTAGTCGCCTTCCATAGCGCCGCTGAGAGACTGTTCAACGCCTTCAACGAGGATAAGAGCGTTAGGGTTGACATCGAGGATAGCCTCAGCGCACTTAGTAGCGGCATAAGCCCAGTTATTCTCGTCAGTAGAGCCGTCCCACTTAGCAGCAGCCTTGCCCTCGGGACCCTTGCCGTGAGGCTCATTTTTGAGGTCGAAAGCGAGGAGGGTATCGTCGTTCTTGTACTTATCAGCCAGCCATACCAGGGAGTCTATCCAGACATCTGTAGTAACGCCAGCCTTACCGTACCAGAGGTTGTAGTTATGACCTGAGTTATTGGCATCAGGGCTGTGAATATCGATGAAAGCCTTGATACCGTACTTTTTGCATTTCTGCATCATAATATCGAACACCTGCATACTGTCCTTAGGGGTCTTGCCGTCCTCGGAGCAGAAATCGGGGTTGATAGTAAATGACGGATCGGTGTTGCAGGAGAAGCTGCCGACCTTATTGGGCTTACCGTTCATCCAGGAAACTATGAGTTCAGTGGAGATAGGGAAGCGGATGATGTTGATACCTCTGTCAGCGATTTCGCTGAGGCAGTCATCGGCATCAGCGCTCCAGAGGTAATGCGGAACGTTCTCGCCGCAGTTGAAGCCGAACCAGTTAGCACCGGTGAGCCAGACTTCATTGCCGTTCATATCGTAGAGACGGCTGCCCTCAGCATGGAGCCAGTCGTCATTTCCGTCGTCCACAGCGTTAGCGGTAACGACGGGAGCTGTT
>CADBNS010000147.1 GCA_902796065.1 Ruminococcus flavefaciens | reverse complement strand
ATTTAGCTTAGCAACATAAATATGCACAATGCCCCTGAGTGCTTTGTAACACTCAGGGGCAAAACTTCTATATAGGTATCTGTCTTACAGTTCAGGCTTTTTTATTACTTTATTCCATATGTCTCTCTGTATTCCAGCATTTTGTCAAGGTATTCCTTGCCGGGAACAATATCATTGCGTATAGCCTCGATGATGTCCTCCATAGTTACGATGGGATATACAGTTACGCCGAAATCGCGCTTGACCTCCTGAACTGCGGAAAGCTCACCGGTACCCTTTTCCATTCGGTCCACAGTGATGACCATACCCGTAACGTTTACGTCAGCTGCGGATTTCAGCTTCGGCATAGACTCACGCAGCGCCTTGCCTGATGTCATTACGTCATCTATTATTACGACCTTCTCGCCGTCTGTAAGTGTCTTACCGACGAACATACCGCCTTCACCGTGATCCTTAGCCTCCTTGCGGTCGAAGCAGTAGGAAACGTCGATGCCGAACTTGTTACTCAGCGCTACAACAGCGGATACTGCCAGCGGGATTCCCTTGTAAGCCGGTCCGAATAATGTCTCTACCGGAATGTTGTTCTCATGGATACACTCTGCGTAGTACTCGCCCAGCTTAGCAAGCTGCGCACCGGTCTTGTAGTTGCCGCAGTTGATGAAGTACGGTGCTTTTCTTCCGCTCTTCAGTGTGAATTCGCCAAAAGTAAGGACTCCGCAGTCCACCATGAATCTGATAAAGCTCTCTTTGTAAGTCATTAGTTCTTTTCCTCCGTTGATCATTTTTCAAACCTGCAAACCGCAGAATTGACAGCTCAGAACAGGTATCCGCACTCAGGACACCGCGGATAGTCCACATCAAGGACAGCTCCGCAGTCAGGACAGGTCTTTTTCGGCAGGGTATCGATATTGTCGTCAAGATCCTGACGGTATTTGTCGGTGAAGCCGACCTGTTTTCCGCGGAAGAATACGCCCATCATGATGCCGCAGCCTTCGCAGTAGAAGCCTGAAGTTTCCTGATCGTTAGATTCGCATACCAGCTGATCTCCGTCAAACCAGCCAACTGATGTGAAGGTCTTGCCGCCCATGATCCTGAAACGGCCGATCTTCATACGTGATCCGCAGATACCGCATATCATTGTTCTTACCTCCTGTGCAGAAAGTCATTCATTTGCTTCCTTATTGCTAATAAAAGGATATATATTATTATACAATACTTTGCAGCAGAATTCAAGAGCAATTCTGGTTATATTATTGAATTAAATTATAATTACGAAAAAGTACTTGCAAAAAGCAATGATTAAGGTTATAATATAAAAAGACGTCTTTTGACAATTCGGTTTTTACTGCATCTGAGTGTGCGGCAGAAATGGAGATATTATGGATAAAAAAAGAAGTATTCAGCGTAATACCGGCAGAAAACGCAGTAAGCCGCGTATGCGCTTCAATTTCTGGGTTCTGGTCCTGATATTTGTACTGTCATTCCTTGCGTGTTTCATTCTTTACCTGCTTGCTGCCAATATCAATAAGGATTTCTTTGAAGATGAATTCAATGCGTCCATCAGTGAGCTTGTTGACCCCACCGGCGGAGTTCCGGCTACGGAGCCTCCTACCGATCAGGTCGTGACTGAGAATGCCGATACAAAAAAGGAGCGAGACATTACGGTCACGAATCCTATACCTCAGTCTGAACCGATGAGCAGCTCTTACTTCGGCAGATGTACTCTGCTGACCGATGCTGCATTGTTCGATATGAGCAAGTACGGCAGTATCTCTCAGGTCATCGGCAATAAGGAACTGGGTGCAGCCAAGTGCGGTACGGTGAATGTGGACAGCAGCTTTGGTACTCTCAATATTGTGGAGACTATGAAGCTGAAAAAGCCTGATGTACTTTATATCATGCTGGGAAGTGACATCGGTACATCGTCTGTTGATGATATGATCGCCGGTTACAGGACTATGGTGGAGGCGCTTCACAGTGCACTTCCTTATACAGATATTTACATAATGGAGTTCCCGCCGGTATATGAGGACTCCGATAAAGTTACAAATGACAATATTAATAAGTATAACAGCAAACTGCTGAGTATGGCGGACTCCGTGGGAGTTTACTGCATCGACACAAATACTCCTCTGAAAGGTCCGGAGGGCAGACTTGCTGCTGATTACTGGTCCGAAAAGGAAAAGGCGCTGAACGAAAAGGCGTATACAGATATTTGTAACTACATATTGTCACATACTGTTTAACTAATAAGTCCAACACAATATATTGTGTTGGACTTATTTTTTGTCTACTGGTTGTATAAAGCTAACTAAAACTCCCTTTTTAATTTGACAGGTAGTTATTTTTGTACATAGTCACTATAAAATACCGTTGAGTATATTGTCTGATTGTTATAACTTACAGTTGACTTTGGACTGCTTTTGTTTTATACTTATATAAGACAAGTTTGAAGGAGATACAATATATTGTGATTTAGGAGGTTATGCTGAATGATAATTCATATCATTAAGAGGGACGGCAGAAAGGTCCCTTTTAATATGGAAAAGATCGCCAACGCAATTTTTAAAGCTGCTCAGTCCTGCGGCGGTACCGATTTTAATGTTGCTATGGATACTGCTGCGGAGGTTTGTAAGACTTACGAAGAGGAGAATCCGGGAAAGGTCCCCACTGTTGAAGAGATACAGGACCTTGTTGAAAAGACCCTCATCGAAAAAGGTCACGCAAAAACTGCTAAGGCTTATATCCTCTACCGCTACGAGCGCACACGTTCCCGTGAGATGAAGACCAATCTCATGTGCGTACTCAATGAGCTTACCTTCAGCGCTGCCAAGGACAGCGATATCAAGCGCGAGAACGCTAATATCGACGGCGATACAGCTATGGGTACAATGCTGAAGTATGGCTCAGTTTCCGCTAAAGAGTACTACGAAATGTATGTCCTTGAGCCGGCTCATGCCAAGGCTCACATAAACGGCGATATCCATATCCACGATCTTGATTTCTATACCCTCACAACTACCTGTTCTCAGATAGACCTCAAGAAACTCTTTACCAACGGCTTCTCCACAGGCCATGGCTATCTCCGCGAACCAAATGATATTTCAAGCTATTCAGCACTGGCTTGTATAGCTATCCAGTCCAACCAGAACGATCAGCACGGCGGTCAGAGTATCCCTACTTTCGACTACGCTATGGCTGACGGCGTAAAAAAGACTTACGCTTCAAGATACCACCAGAATGTCGCAAGAGCTCTCGCACTCATCGGCGGCGCTGAGAATGAGTCTGAGATCGTAGATTCCATAAAGAAAGAAATAAAGGAAAAGTACGGCCTCATTCCTACTCTCGCCAACGATAACGGCTATCAGGAAAAGGAGATGGAGCTTCTCCTTAACTATACCGATAAGGAGACTGCTGAAAAGATACAGGCTTTCTCAGTAAAGAATGCTGAGAAGGAGACCGACCGCGCTACTTATCAGGCTATGGAGGCACTTATCCATAACCTCAATACCATGAACAGCCGTGCAGGTGCACAGACTCCTTTCAGCTCCATAAACTATGGTACCGATACCTCTCCGGAAGGAAGAATGGTCATCAAGAATGTGCTTCTCGCTCAGGAAGCCGGTCTCGGCAACGGTGAGACTCCTATCTTCCCGATACATATTTTCAAGATAAAGGACGGTATCAACTATAACCCTACCGATCCTAACTACGACCTCTTCAAGCTCGCTTGCAGAGTGTCAGCAAAGCGCCTCTTCCCGAACTTCTCGTTCATCGATGCGCCATATAACCTCCAGTACTACAAGGAGGGCAATCCGGATACCGAGATCGCTTATATGGGCTGCCGTACAAGAGTTATCGGCAACGTTCATGATCCCGACAGACAGATCGTTACAGGCAGAGGAAACCTCAGCTTCACTTCCATCAATCTTCCCCGTCTTGCTATCAAGGCTGACCATAATGTGGGACTCTTCTTCGATATGCTCGATGAGATGATGGATCTCGCTATCGATCAGCTCAAGCACAGATTCCGCATACAGTGCCAGAAGAAGGTAAGAAACTTCCCGTTCCTGATGGGACAGGGTATATGGATCGACTCCGATAAGCTCGCTCCCGATGACAAGATAGAGGAAGTGCTCAAGCATGGTACACTCTCAGTTGGCTTTATTGGACTTGCTGAGACACTCAAAGCTCTCATCGGCGCTCACCACGGCGAAAGTGAGGAGGCAAGAGAGCTGGGAATCGAGATCGTTACCGCGATGCGCAAGCGCCTTGATGATGAGGCTAAGAGCACCGGACTCAATTTCTCCCTGCTGGCAACTCCTGCTGAGGGACTTTCAGGCAGATTCGTCCGCATGGACGCTAAGAAATACGGCATAATCGAAGGCGTGACCGACCGCGATTACTATACCAACTCATTCCATGTTCCGGTATATTATCCGATCAGCGCATTCGAGAAGATAAAGATAGAGGCTCCTTATCACGAGCTCACCAATGCAGGTCATATCAGCTACATCGAGCTGGACGGTGATCCGCTGGAGAACCTTGCTGCATTCGAGAAGATCGTCCGCTGCATGAAGGAGTCCGGCATAGGCTACGGCGCTATCAACCACCCTGTTGACCGCGATCCGTGCTGCGGATACACAGGTATCATCGGCGATGTCTGCCCATGCTGCGGCAGAAAGGAGCACTCCGATAACGTTGCATTTGACAGGATTCGCAGAATAACCGGATACCTTGTCGGCACTCTTGACCGCTTCAACAATGGCAAAAAGGCTGAGGAGCACGACAGAGTTAAACATAATGTGTAAGGTGATAAGATGAAACTCAGAATTGCCGGAACTGTCAACGACTCTATCGTTGACGGTCCCGGAATACGATTCACGATATTTACTCAGGGATGTCCGCATAACTGTCCGGGGTGTCATAATCCCCAGACTCACGCATTCGACGGCGGAGTAGAGACGGACACTGATGAGCTGCTTGAAAAGATAAAGAGCAATCCGCTTCTGGACGGCGTTACATTCAGCGGGGGAGACCCCTTCTGTCAGGCTGAGCCGCTGGCTGAGCTGGGCAGGCAGATAAAGGCACTGGGACTTAATATCGTTACCTATACCGGCTATGATTTCGAGGAGCTCTACGCTCACCGCAATACTCACGGCTGGGGCAGTCTTCTTGAGGTAACTGATATTCTCATTGACGGAAAGTACGTGCAGGAGCTCCACAGCTGGGAGATAAAGTTCCGCGGCAGTACGAATCAGCGATATATCGACTGTCAGGAGAGTCTCAAAGCGGGCAGGGCGATAGAAACGCAGCCGTGAATCGATGCGGACAACATAACGAAGTGTAAAAAAATGGCCCTGATTCGGCATTTCAGCCGTGTCAGGGTCTTTGTATATCATGTTGTACCCGTCAGGGTAAAAAAATTCCGCCTTGCCGTCATATAGTGCATAAAACCCGCACGAAGCAGGTGGGTAAACGCCCGGATGCTTCTCGCTCCCTTCTTCCATATAGGGAGGTCTGCAGTCCACAGCCGGAGCTGAATTCCCGTGAGAAATGTGTTGGATTATAAAAACTATATTTACCCGAACAAGGCAGAGATTTTATTTCTTGTATATATTATACCATAACGCTTT
>CADBNS010000146.1 GCA_902796065.1 Ruminococcus flavefaciens | reverse complement strand
GCTGTCGCCCTTCAAGGATTTTTAACGCAGTCACCGGCAAAATTTGACGAAAAGACGTGCATGAATCCCTATGTGGACAGGTTCTAAAGCATTAATGAAATAATCCCGATACTCTTCGTATCGGGATTCGTACTATCCGGTTTGATATTGTCCTTTCTTCATTAAGGATCGTGACTATTGAGTGATAACCCTTTTCAAAAGGTTTTCCCTCAATAATTACACGCAAAAATCCGGCAAACGCCTCGTCAGGCGGCCTGCGTCAGCTGTAATTCCGGGCGAGGCGGTAGTCTACTGCGCCGGAAAAGGCATCGAAGTATATATCCTCGTTATCCCTGTCTGCAATAAGATACTCATTCTTATAGAACAGCGGCACAAATCCGCATTTGTCGATTATCTTCTTCTCCGCTGCTGTATACCGCTCCACAAGCTCCGATGATGTGGAGCAATCAGTCAGTCCGTCGGCAAGGCCCTCCTCCGGCAGCGCGTACTTCAGGCACTCCGTTTTGCTGAACGCCTCAATCGCTGCCTCTCCGGACTCCCTGTCAGCCTTCAGCGGATAAAGCGCGATACTATAGTCGCCCTCCGCTATACGCTCTGCGAACTCCTCCGGAGTTACCTCATCTATGCCGATATACACTCCGAATATGTCCTGCCAGCTCTGCGACAGACTATGCAGCTTTCTGGAATCCACCGTCTCTGCGCTGACCAGTACCTTCACGCCCTCAACAGATTCAACTCCCAGCTCGCCTTTCGCCTGTGCAAAAAGCTCCTGTGCCTTCTCGCGGTCAAAACTGCCGAACTGCTTATCTGCCGAAAGCTCACGATAGCTGCGTCCCAGCAGCCTTACTGCCGGCGGTATTATTCCATATGCGGTCTGCACATCGCTGTCCTTGCCGGAGATCAGCATCTCACGGTCAACTGATGCGGCAATGGCACGGCGCAAGTTCTCATTGGAGAAGTATTTGTCATGCGGTGCAAAGATAAGTCCCAGCGTTATCGCCGGCATTCCGGTTATACTGTATTTTCTGGGATTGTACGGACTGCTGCTCATTGTGGTGAAGCAGTCTATCTCTCCCTCCTTGAACAGCTTGCGTATATCCTGCTCATCGCGCTCTATGGTGAAGCTGAGATACGATGGCATTATATCATAGGTATCTGTCCAGTTCTTCTCATTCCGACGCATATAGAGGATATTATTCGAGCCGTAGGGATCGTAGAACCACTGGCGCACGTAAAACGGTCCGTTGGACATGACTGATCGGTCGTCCAGTCCGTAGCGTCCCTTAGTGGAGTCGAAAAACTCGCGGTTGCAGGGATAAGCTGCCGGAGATGCCATCAGCGACAGGAACTCCGCATCCGGCTTTGACAGTACGACAACGAATGTATGATCATCGGCTGCGTATACCTCAGCGTAGTCTGCTGATACAAGTCCGTCCTCTACCTCCTGTGCTCCCTTTATGCAGCTGAACTCATCAGCATAGGGTGACTGCATTTTCGGGTCGATAACGCGCTGTATCGCGTAAACGTAGTCGTCCGCAGTTACAGGGAAGCACTCCTCGTCATCTATTACGTCATCGTTGTTCTTATCGAAAAACCAACAGTTATCCTGACGCAGATGGAAGGTGTACACGGTCCCGCCCTCGCTGACCACGTAGTCCTCTGCATTGCAGCATACCACATTTCCGCCCTGATCTATGGTCATAAGTCCGCTGTACAGGTTCTTTATGACTGTATTGGACGACGGATCATCTGCATACTGCGGATCAAGGCTCTGCGGATTTCCAAGCAGCGGCACGTTGTACATATGATTCATACCGCTGCCCCTGTCGTTGTTTCCGCAGGAGGTCAGCACAGCAGCACAGATCGCTATACTTATCATTAGGGAAAGTTTTTTCACATTTGTCTCCATTCCTCGCAAAAGAAAGCCGGAAAGCTCCGAGGAGCGATACCGGCATTCCTGTGCGGATATATATCCTTCTTTATTCTTATTCTTATTCCTCTGAACCGGTAGCGTAGGTCACTATAAATCCGTCCACATTGTTTCCGGATACCTTATAGCTTGCATTCTTCGGCACGGGTACTTCCGTAGCACCCTCTGCCTCTGCCGGTACATAATATATAGTATAATTGTAGTCGCCTGTTCTGAACTTTATTGCCTTTTCCTTAGTATGCTCCTTCAGCATATCGATATACTCGTCCATACAGAGGTTGTTGGCGTTCATGTATGCTGCATGGGGTACGCCCACGTAGCGGTATGTATTCGCACGGGCTACCTCGCCTGTGAACTCAGACTTCTCCTCAGGGAAGCGTGTCACGAAGCCGAAGCGCTCTGCGTTGTCGTAGAACCATGCATACTCATCGACCGGCGCAAATGCCTTTATTACGGAGTCCTCACCCATTGAAACCAGATCGAAGGTGCGGCCGGTATGGTAATCGGAGTGTCCGGGCGCAAATATGGAGTTGCCGGAGCTGTGCTTGTCCTCCTGATCCGCATAGGTACGGAAGCAGTCGGAAACGTAGAGGTAGCTGTCGCTGATCTCCTCCTCCAATGCGTATGCCTCCATCATGCTGTTGAGGTGCTCTATGACCTCCATATCCAGCTTCTTTACGTTGTCGCTGGAGTGGTAATATTCGTTGATATTTTCACTGAGCAGACCCAGAACTGTGTCATTCTCAGGGAAATGATACTCATTCTGTGCATTTACCAGTACAAGGTTGCCGGTATAAATATCGTCGTGCTCATGCTTTTCGGTATTGTAGAAGGGATCCTCTTCCTTTTCGGGCTCTGTAGTAACAGCTTCCGTAGTCTCCTGAGGCTCAGCCGCGTCTGTAGTGTCCTGTGCATCGGCAGCAGATGTTGATGTTTCCGGCTCTGCGGTATCAGATGCGGTACTCTGCTTCTTTTCCTTTTCCGGCTTATCGCTGCCCTTGGTCAGACCCTTCACGCATGAGCTGACTACGACTGCAACTATCGCAAGGAGCAGAACTCCTGCTGCGATGCGGTCATACCTTACCCTGAACTTCCTGCGGTTTCTCCGCTTGTCTCCTTTGTTCATATCTTTTGTTCTCCTTCCGGCACTTTTTATGCCGTATTATTTCTTTTATTACACTGACTGCTGTTCCCGTTCTATACTTATTATATTGCTTGTCCCGACAGCGGAATACCGTGTCAGAATATCTTGAAATATAACAGCTTTCCTGCGGATCTCTTCCTTCTTTTTCTCTTCCGGTCCGCCGCAATATTCCTTCTGTTTCCGTTACAGGAATCATCATTATGTAATTATAGCACAAATAATACTTTATGTAAAGTAGTTTCAGCCTTTTTTCTCGTCTTTTTCCTCTTCCGTCTTTTTCTGACACATCAGGCGGTACTCCGTGGGGGTAACTCCCTTGTGCTGCTTGAACTGGCGCATGAAGTAGGATTCGCTCTCATAGCCGCAGCTCACAGCCACCGCTCCGATGGACATATCGGTATCCGCCAGCATATCCGCCGCCATTTTCAGCCGCGCCTCTATAACGTCCTGCCGGCAGGTAACATTAAAGGCTGCATAGTATATCCTGTGGAAGTAGGTGTGACTTATTTTCAGACTGCTGCATATCTTCTCAGCCGACCAGTCCTCAAGGGGATTGTCGTAGATGTCCTCCCGCAGCTTTATGAGCTTCATATGCCGCAGGTCATGTCTGCCTGTGGAATCGCTCGCCGGTGTCTCTGTCTCGCACAGACAGATGAATATCATTCGCATCGACAGCGTCATGAACTCATCGTTGTACTCGCTCACCATCTGCAACCGCAGCTTCATATTCTTCAGTATATCCGCTATCATCACCGGACTTCCTACCTTTATCGGCTCATCAAAGGGTATCTTCGCACCGATATACTGCTTATCAGATGCCGATGGTCTGAACGACACTATATCGCATTTTACCGGCTCTCCATTGCGTGAGCGGTAGTTCTGCTTGTTGCCGTCAGTGTACAATATCGCTATGTTGTTGTCGTAGTGCTCTTCCCTGCCGTTGATCCTGAAGGTCACCGGCGAACGGAAGAATACCAGCTGATAATCCATGGTCTCAGGTCTGGGCACCGCGCCTGCCCTCTTATAGTTCAGCTCTATCCAGCTAATTTTCAGAAGCTCACCCCCTTGCTGCATAATCAAAGTTATTATAGCATAACTTATCCGGAATAACAATAGCCGGAGGACTAATTTAAATATATTTCTTATTATATCAATATTGTCTGTAATCCATCGTCCGATACACCGCCTTATTTGTCAACTCTACAAATTTCTGCGTTTTTTTATTCACCACTTGACCTTCGACGTTTTTTTGTCGTATAATAATAATGTATGCCGGCTGAGGCATACAGGCATTATTTTCAATTACTTCAGGAGGAACATAATGAAAAAGATCATTGCGGCTTCTGCTGCTGCCATTATACTTACATCTGCCGCTTCCTGCGGCGAAGCACCTGCTATCAGTCAGTTCAACGCCAACGATCCGGCTCCTGTTTCAGAGCAGTCAGACTCATCATCAAATGTGTATATCGTTCAGCTGAGCAGCTCGGATACGGACTTCTCCAGCCTGATAAACAGCTTCAACGCCACTAACGATGATTTCGAGGTGGTCCTGAACGACTACAGCGATAACAGTGACAAATACAGCGACAAAGCCTACGAAAAGCTCATAAGCGATATTGATTCCCACAGCGCTCCGGACATCGTTATTGCTCCGCCGGATAAAATGAAGGAGCTAATGGACAAGGGCCTCCTCACTGACCTCGCTCCTGTGCTGAGTGAGGGCAACGGCATCAAAAAGGACGACCTCCTCAGCAATGTCATCGACAGCGTTACCGTGAATGGCAGCATCTATGCACTGTACAACAGCTTCATCATCGAGACAGCTGCCGTAAAGTCCTCACGCTACGACGAGAGCTTCACCAACTGGAACCCCCAGCAGGCTGTAGATGCCTACTCAATGATACCCGACGGCACTGAGTTCCTGTATATGCAGTGGACTACCGGTGAGATATATTCCTACTTCACCAAGCTGTTCGCCTATGAGTGCGTGGACACCGTGAACCGCACCTGCGACTTCTCTCCGCTGCGTGAACTGTTCACCTTCCTCAAATCAAAGCCCGGTATCACCGACCGCTCCAAGGCTATGGCTGGTATGGAGCCCGACGAGGCGTCACAGTTCCTTTCACAGATGCAGAATAAGCTCATCAATGATCAGGCACTCGTCAACCGCATCACCATCAACGGTATCAACCAGTGGTACCCCGTTGACCGCTCCCATTTCGGCGGTGCGGATATTACCTTCACCGGTTTCCCAAATATCAGCGGAAACGGCGTGTATACCAACGTTGAAATGATGTTCGGTATACTGGAATCCTCCTCGGTCAAGCCATCTGCATGGGAATTCCTCTCCTCCCTCTTCGATGAGGATAAGCAGGTGCAGACAGGTCTTTCCGGCAGCGGTATCCCCGTTCTGAAATCTGCGGTGGATAAGCTGGCTTACCATACCGACTCCGAAACCACCGGTTCTGTACTCGTTCCCTGCATTCGTCCGGATACCGGCGAGCAGTACGTAATCACCGGTCCCGAGGTGGATCAGCTGGTGAACTATATCTCTACCGCTGTGCTCCGCCCGTGGCACGATGAAGGCATCAACAGGATCATCGAAGAGGAATGCCAGGCTCTTGCCAACAGCGAGATCTCTCCGGAAGAATGCCTCTCTCACCTCAATAACCGCGTGAATAAATACTACGAAAACCATACCGATCAATAATTACCCTCCGGAAGTGACAATGCACTATTGCACTTCCGGAGCTTTTTGTTTTTTCATTAATTTTGCACTACTTTCTATTGACTTTTACTGTGGTTAATGTTACAATGAATTTGATAGGTGCGCTCTTAAAAACTATAATCCCGGCGCACTGAGAGGGGAAATTATTATGAAGAAACTGACTGACGCAGCTGTAGCTATTTTATCTGCCGCTGCACTCACGCTGGCCGGTTCCGCTGCAGTTGTACCTGCACTTAATGCTCCGGCTGACTACGCTTATGCCGTTGATGACGGTAACGACGACTGGCTCCACGCTAAGGGCAGCCGCCTTTATGACTCCGCAGGAAACGAAGTATGGCTCACCGGCGCTAACTGGTTCGGTCTGAACTGTACCGAGAACTTTCCACATGGTCTCTGGAGCGCTGATGTTGATACGCTCCTGTCCGGCGTTGCCGATCACGGCATCAATATCATCCGCTTCCCTATCTCCACTGAGCTGCTGATCTCATGGATGAACGGAAAGCCATATTCATGCACCGGTCTGAACCCGAAAAATACCGACGGCTATAAGTTCAACCCTGACTTCTGCCACGATGACGGCTCCGAAATGAACAGTATGGAAGTTTTCGATGTCATCATGAAGAAGTGCAAGAAGTACGGCATCAAGGCATTCATCGACGTTCACAGCCCCGCTTCCCATAACTCCGGCCATAACTATGAGCTGTGGTACTATGAGAAGTCCAGCAAGGTTGCTGACGATATGGCTACTATCAAGGAAAAGGAAGGCGATACAGGCGCTGAGGTCTCATGGCAGGACTGGATCGACGCTACCACATGGCTGGCTAAGAAGTACGCAAACGATGACACGCTCCTCGCTTACGACCTCAAGAACGAGCCCCACGGCAAGCGCGGATATACCGGCACTTCCTGCCCCACAGACATCGCTAAGTGGGACGAATCCACTGACCTCAACAACTGGAAGTACTCCGCTGAGGAATGCGCTAAGTCAATCCTCAAGGTCAATCCTCACGCTCTTATCCTCATCGAGGGTATCGAGCAGTACCCGAAGACCGAAAAGGGCTATACTTTCGATACTCCGGATATATTCAACGCTCCTGCTGACCAGTCTCCGTGGTACGGCGCATGGTGGGGCGGTAACCTCCGCGGTGTCAAGGATCACCCCGTTAACCTCGGCTCCGATACACTGAACGCTCAGATCGTATACTCTCCTCATGACTACGGTCCGTCAGTTTACGCCCAGTCATGGTTCGAGAAGGACTTCACTACTCAGACCCTCCTGGACGACTACTGGTACGATACATGGGCTTACATCGAGGATAAGGACATCGCTCCGCTGCTCATCGGCGAGTGGGGCGGTCATATGGACGGCGGCAAAAACCAGAAATGGATGGAGCTTCTGCGCGACTATATGATAAATAACCACATCAACCACACCTTCTGGTGCCTTAACCCTAACTCAGGCGATACAGGCGGACTGCTCAATGCTACTTTCTCTGAGTGGGACGACGAAAAGTACTCACTTATGGAAAAAGCTCTCTGGCAGACACAGAAGAGCGGCAAATACATCGGTCTCGACCATCAGACAGCTCTTGGTAAGAACGGTATCTCTCTGAACGACTTCTACTCCAACTACTCCGCTTCTGAAGGAAGTAACCTCGACGGCGGTACTGTAGGCGGAGGAAAGGTCATCAACGCCGATACTCCCAAGACTGAGCCGGCAACTACACAGGCTCCCGTAACTACTACCACTGTCGCAACTACTGCGAAGGAAGAGGTAGTCACTACTGTTACCACCGAAGAGCAGAGACCCGCTGATACTACCGGCGTTCTTCCGCTCAAGACCGTTTACGGCGATGCTACTCTTGACGGTAAGGTAACTCTTGCGGACTCTCTGGCTATCCTCCAGTTCATCGCTAATGAGGACAAGTATCCGCTCAGCAGGGAAGCTCAGAATAACGCTGACTGCTACAACCCGGGCGACGGAATTACTGCAAACGACTCCGTTGCAGTACAGATGCTTGATACAAAGCAGATCGATTCGCTCCCCGTTGTTCTCAAATAATTGCCCTGAGGGACTGCTTTTGCAGTCCCTTTTTGTATATTCGGAGCATTTCTCCGAAGTAAAGATTTTGCTATAATCGCCACAAATACAAATATTTAAGATTAGTCATTATTGATAGAATTATACAAAAATAATACATTAGATTTCTACACAAATGTTCTGTTAACCGTGTGCAACAATCCAAAAATATTTTCCAAAGTATGTTATAATAAATTACAGAGAAACCGGTTACTCTAAAATATTTTTTACAAAGGATATGAATAAAATGAGAAACACAATCAAGAAGATCACTGCTGCTCTCGCATCAGCAGTTCTCTGCGCTGTTCCAATGGCAAGCGCAATGTCAGCAAACGCTATAGCAGATAAAAATGCACGCTTTACATTCAGACAGACATATTATGTTGACGCTACCGCTAAGGTTACAGAAGTAAGACACGCTTTCTCCTGCAAGAGATACAACACTGATGTTCCGGTTGCTGAAAAGACAAGCCGTTACCTCAACTACTCAGGCGGCGGCAGCGCTGGTGATACATACTACAACTGCGGCGGCACTCTCACAGGCAGCGGCAGCTACCTCGCAGGTGTTGTTCTCTCTGTTTCAACATACTGCAATGACCCCAGTGACTTCCACCAGGGTACAACTTACGCAAGAGGCTACAAGGCTGACGGTACTGAGTCTCCTAACTCTGTAAGATCTTTCAATACTTTCCTCGTTGGCGATCTCAACGGCGATAAGAAGGTCAACGGTACAGACAGCTCACTCCTTGAAAACGCACTCCGCAACTGCGGCGCTGCTGGCAAGGATTTCAAGAGCCAGATCTACATCAACGGCCAGGGCTATGATGCTTATAAGTTCGATATCGACGGCAACGGCGCTATCGGCTGGTCAGACCTTACTCTTATGCAGAAGTATGAGAGAGGTCAGATCGTAAGATTCGCTAAGTGATCTCTTTTCCTTGATTTAATGCTCAAACGAACAGGCTCCCTTCGGGGAGCCTTTTTGTAACATACGGTATCGTGTTAACATTGTACAACATACCGAAGTATATTCAAAAAATATGCTATAATAAGTAATATAGTTTTATATATTTTAGTAAAGGAAACGAATACTATGGAAAACACAATTAAAAAAATCGCATTAGCTTTCACATCAGCAGTTCTTCTTGCTCTCCCAACTGCCGGTTCAATGCCTTCAAATGCCGAAGCTAAGGCTGATGCACGCTACACATTCAGAGAAGTCTACTATGCTGAACCAACAGCTGGTATCACATCAGTATCTATCAATTACTCCTACAGTAGAATGGGTGTTTCCGCGCCTCATTTAACCACACTCAATCGTAATCCCGGTCTTACCACCGCCTGCTCAGCGAGACAATTATTTTTCAACTGCCAGGGTTCGACAGGTAAAAATATAAAACCCATAAAGGGACCTTTCTTCTCTATATCAGCTTTCGCCAACACTCCCACAAGCCTGAAAAACGTTACTTCATCTGCCACAGGCTATATTGACAGAACATTTGTTGAAAATTCTATTGTTGATTTCGGTCCCTTCCTTGTAGGCGATATTAACAATGACAAAACAATAAACAATATCGACTTCAATATCATGATCACCGGTTTATACTCCTACTACATCACAAACGCCGATTTCAAAACAAGTGTGCGCATTGAAGGTGTATCTTACCCTATCTACAAGTTCGATATAGATGGCAATGGTGTTGTTAACATCAACGACAAGACAATGCTCACAAATTATCTCTCAGGTAATCTTCAGAAATTCGCTAAGTAATAATACTGCTTACATTTAATGCTCAGACGAACAGGCTCCCTTCGGGGAGCCTTTTTGTTTATACCATTGATCAGATATAATTAAATAAAAAAAATATCATTTCCCCTGCAACACTCCCATTTCCGCTGCCGAATGGTATTTATGTAAGGGGACAGATCAGTCCGCCGGTCATGCTGTTATTCACCGTTACAGCCGCTCTGCTCCGCAAAATTTACACCATCTCCGCGGAGCATTGCACAGGACCGGTACAATTGTTGCCCTCATCATTGACAAGCAGCACGAAACGTATTATAATTTAGTTACAGATATTTTTTCTGTCTATATCTTTTAGCAAAGGTCGTGCTAACCATGTCTGAGAATTATGACGTTATTATCGCCGGCTGCGGAGCTGCCGGTCTGTATGCTGCCATCAACCTGCCTTCAAGCCTCAACGTGCTTATAATATGCAAACGCGAGCTCAGCCTGTGCAATTCTTCACTGGCTCAGGGCGGTATCGCCGGAGTATATAACTCCCCAGATGACAATATACAGTATCACCAGAACGATACACTCATCGCCGGAAGCTTCAAAAACAATGTTGACGCTGTTCACACCCTCGTCAGCGAAGCTGCTCAGGACATAGAGCGTATCATCGAACTCGGCGTTGAGTTCGACAAAAACCCCGATGGCACCTACCACCGTACCCTCGAGGGCGGTCACAGCCATCACCGTATCTTCCACCACGCTGACGCTACCGGTAAGGAGATCACCTCTACACTGCTGGAAAACGTCCAGAAGCTCCCAAATGTGAAGATAATGGAAAACACTATGATGTGCAGTGTGAAAAAGACTTCCACCGGCTACTCGGCTCTGCTGAAGGATCTGGACAATAACTATACCACCGCTAACTGCCACTTCATGATAATGGCTACCGGCGGTATCGGCAGAGTGTACCAGTTCACTACCAACTCCGCTATCGCTACCGGCGACGGCATCACTTTCGCCTTTGAAATGGGCGCTAAAATCAAGAACCTCAGCTATGTGCAGTTCCACCCGACTGCGTTCAATAACCGCGCTACCCGTGAGTGCTTCCTTATTTCCGAAGCCGTCCGCGGTGAGGGCGCTTATCTGCTCAACTGCCATAAGGAACGCTTCATGCACAACTACGACGAGCGCCTTGAACTCGCTCCCCGTGATGTCGTTTCCCACGCTATCATCCTCGAATCAAGGAAGCAGAATTCCACCGACTTCTACCTTGATATAAGCTACAAGGACAGCGAATTCCTCAAGAAACGCTTCCCTATGATATATAAGAACCTCCTCGAACAGGGATTCGACCTCACAAAGGAACCCGTTCCGATCTTCCCATGCCAGCACTACCTCATGGGCGGTATCGATGTTGACAGGAACGCTGAGTCAAGCCTGAAAAACCTGTTCGCCTGCGGCGAGTGCTCCCATACCGGTGTTCACGGCAGCAACCGCCTCGCAAGCAACTCACTCCTTGAGGCTCTTGTATTCTCCCGCCATGCTGCTAACTGCATCGCTTCACGTATCGACAGCGCTCCAAAGGACTTCGAGGACGCTCAGTTCGATCCGCACCTGAACGCTCCACACATTCCAAAGGGCGTCCGCACCGAAACACGTAAGATCATGCAGGAAAGCCATTTCGTCATTCCGGATAAAAAGGCTGCAGCTGAAGGCTTCAAGCGCGTTAAGGAGATCCGTGAGGACCTGCTTAACGGCGGTTATCTTGTTGATGCTGACTATGTCCTCGCAAAATCAATTGTCACCGTCGCCTACATTATCCTCAGCGAGGTAATGGAATGACGACGCTCGTATGAGATCGCCGGTACTGTGCGGCTTTTAGCCGCTTTGCAGCCCTGCGGCGATCCGGATCAAAAGGAGAGAAAAACATGAAAAGATTACTTAATTCAGCCGCAGCTCTGCTCGCAGCAGCTGCTATCGTCTCAACATCCGCTTCCGCAGCAGATACCAGCTTTCTTATCGACTGTAATAACGACAAATGCTTCAATACCGCTGACATTACCGCTATGTCCGACTTCCTGCTCAATAACGGCAGCGAGGCTAAGGATATTACCGGCGACGGCGTCGTGAATGTGTTCGACCTCGTCGCTCTCAAACAGTACGCAAGCAATTACAACGACAAAATGCCGTCCGGTCTGTGGTTCTCCGGAACTGACAAGGAGGATATGGTGTTCTTCTGGTTCAATAACGCAAACGGTTCGGTAACTACCGCTCAAAACGGCAACAGGATCACACTCCTCACTTCTGAACTCAAAGACGGTGTGCTCAGAAGTACCGCCGATACCGGTGAAACCTCCGCAAGCAACCTGATGTGGGTTGATGATACCCATATCGACCTCTATATCGACGTTGAAGATACCGTCCGCCGCCTCACTTACTGCGGTGACACCCAGGACAACTGCGAAGACGACCTCTCCGGTAGCTACTTCACTTCCGGCTCTTACGGCGAACGCTACTTCAATATAGACGGACGCTGCGGTAACTTCCGCCACTATCAGAACCCTCAGTTCGCTGACTATTGCTACACTATCAACGGCGATACCATCACTTTCTGCTACGCTGACGGCACTGTTAAGAAGGCAGGCTTCCAGCGTACCGACCGCGACCATTTCTCCGTCACATGGGACGACGGTGTTACCGAAAAATTCACACGCCGCAAGTTCACCAAGGAGGACGGCCTTACATACGTTAATGGCATACTCATCGCCAATAAGTCCTATCCGCTCCCCTCTGACTACGGTCCGGGTGAGCTGACTGCCGAGACTCAGCTCGCTTTCAACGAGATGAAGAGCGCTGCTGCCGGCGATGGCGTTATGCTCTGGGTATGCTCCGGTTTCCGCTCATATGCTACCCAGTCCTCACTCTATAACAGCTATGTTGCCCGCGATGGCAAGGCTGCTGCGGATGCCTATTCCGCTCGTCCGGGATACACCGAGCACCAGACCGGTCTCGCTGCTGACCTGAACTACGCTGACAACAGAATACTCAGTACTCCTGCTGCAAAGTGGATAGAGGAAAACTGCTGGAAGTACGGCTTTATCCTCCGCTACCCCAAGGGCAAGGAGAACAAGACAGGTTACAGCTACGAGCCGTGGCACGTCCGCTATCTCGGCAAGGAGAACGCTAAGCTGGTCCACGATTCAGGTCTCTGCCTCGAAGAGTACCTCGGTATCGACTCTGTTTACAGATAATAACCGAAAGGAATATTTGCTATGAAGCTCTTACAATGCTACATTGATAATATTATCACTACTGCCCTCATGGAGGACATAAACTATATTGACGCCGCTGCGGATAACCTTATCCCTGCCGACCACCGCAGCTCTGCATACTACGTTGCCAAGGACACCGGTGTTGTCTGCGGTATCGAGGTCGCTAAGCGCGTTTTCGACCTCGCCGGCGGAGATGTGGATTTCCGCATACTCCTTGCTGACGGCACTAAGGTCAAAAAAGGCGATATTATCGCTGAGATGGAAGGAAGTACTCTCACGCTCCTCAAAGGCGAGAGAACTGCACTGAACCTGCTCCAGCATATGTCCGGCATAGCTACGGCTACCAACAAGTGCGTTGAGCTTGTTGCAGGTACAAACGCTTCTGTTACCGATACACGCAAGACCCTGCCGGGACTCCGTGCTATCCAGAAGTACGCTGTAACAGTGGGCGGCGGCAAGAATCACCGCTTCAATCTCTCCGATGCTGCAATGCTGAAGGATAACCACATCGACGCTTACGGCGGTATCACCGCGGCTGTAGGTGCGCTCCGCGAGAAGATCGGCCACACCGTGAAGATCGAGGTGGAGGTACGCACTCTCGATGAGCTTCGTGAGGCTCTGGATAATAAGGTGGAGATCATCATGCTCGACAATATGAGCTGCGATGAGATGAAGGAGGCTGTCAGCATCACCGGCGGACGCGCTCTTCTGGAGGCTTCCGGCAATGTTACTGCTGAAAATATCCGCTCAGTTGCAGAGACCGGCGTGGATATAATCTCCCTCGGCGCTCTTACCCACTCTGTTAAGTGCTTCGATATTTCAATGAAGATCAAAAAGTGACATAAAGAAAGCCTGTAGGTATTCTGCTGAATATCTACAGGCTGTTTTTTTATCTTCCTATAAACTGGCTTATGCTGTTCTTGCCGCCGGTGGACAGATACGCATAATACCGCAGTATCATTGTAGCGTCAGATGCATCTACCTTACCGTCTCCGGTAAGCTCTGCCGCTTTCCTCTGCGCATCAGAAAGAGTTCCGCTCTGTCTTACTGACAAATGCGCATAATGCGTCAGCACCATCGTCGCATCAGAGGAGTCGATCTTTCCATCCCCGTTCAGGTCGCCAAGCGATACACTGTTTCCGGACTGTCCGCCTTTGGAAGGCATATACTGTCCGCTCATTTTCTCGTTCGGGTCCCATGTCTGAATGAACATCTGCTCCCAGTACCATGTGTACTGGCTTCCGGCAGAATATGCCACACCTACGCCGAAATGAGTTATGTCCGGATTGAGTATCGCGCTCCAGTGCTTTGGCGAATTGCGCCATTGTTCAAAAGTCGCAGCTGCCGTAGATGAGCCCGCTGCGATATTCTCGGAGGCATACTTATAATTTATGCCCCCCAGCGCACTGAAACATTCCGCACCATTTGGCCTGTTATGGCTGAATACCGATACAAGCTCACCGGCGCGTGTCATTGATACATTTTTTATGTTAGGCGCCATGTATATCGGCTTCAGTCCGTTTGCCGCACGTGCCTCATTGACCAGCACTCCTATCTCATCCGCCATTGCGTTGAGCTGTGCCTGTGTGGGAGCAGCCGCATTCGCGCTGACCATAACGGGCATACAGAGCAGAACAGCGAATAACGATAGAGCTGAGACCAGTTTTGCGACGTATTTTGAAATTGCTGTCATGCATATCCCCTCCTGACAAGTTTTTTTACAGTTTATTTGCCTATGTAATGTGCTGTACGCCAGCCGTATTCGCGGATATAGCGCATCGCTACGTCCTTCGGCAGTACACCTGCACAGTCCTTTATCGCCAGCTGTGCTGCCAGTGCAACGCTGAGCATACGCTCATACGGGAAGCGGCAGTATACATCGTATACGCCCTCAAATCTGCCGTTGAACATCTCTGCGATCTCCAGCGGATTTTCATCGACGCCGCTGCCCTCGGGTACCTCCCAGTAGTCCGCACCGGAGAGCTGATTCAGCTGTGAACCCAGCTCGATAAGCGGATCAGCAGATATTTTCTGATCATCGGCTGCTGTGGTATAGAATGACATGAACAGAGAGTCCACACGGGAACCGCGGAGATACCTCTCGCCTTCGGGATCCTTGACGAACATGACCTCAAGATTCTGTAAGTCCTCCTCTGTCAGCTCATGCTCACCGGCAACACCGTCAAGGGCATTCATTATGCCGTTCATGCACTCTCTTCCGCCTACAGCTCCCAAAACTGCCAGAAACAGCGCTACGTTCACGCCCTGATCTGATTTGAGCCACTCAGCAAGGTTCATGTATATCTCCTGTCCTGCTGCCTTTACGCCGGCATACGGATCAGTCTTTCTTTTCTTGTCAACATTGTAGGTTATATCACGAAGCATGGGATTTTCAGGATCCTGCGGTATATCATCGATATTCAGCTCCGGCACCTCGTAGCCCTCAACGAGATATGGTACGAAGTGGATATTGAACATTCTGACTATTTCGTCTTTGGTAAGTTTCATGGTTTTATCCTCCTTTATGGGTGCATTGCTGCGTATATCTTTATATGTCAATAGTAACACATTTTTACCCTTATGTCAAGGCAGATACTGCGGTAAAACGCCATTATATCCGCCGTTTCCGGATTGACTTATCTGCCCGTATATGGTATAATAAAAGATGTGTTTATTCATGAGCCGGATATTTCTTAGTCCTGACCGATCTGCTCTTGTATGAACTGCACTGAACATTCGATCATGATTTGTGCAACCATACAAAGATAGTCGTTTCAGAAAAAACTATACCGGTATCATACATTTATATAATATATAAAGATATTCCTCAAGGAGAAGTATATGGAAAAACAAGATATTTTTTCGGAACACGGCATGGACAGGATCGCCGTTCTCATACCATGCTACAACGAAGCAAAAACTATAGAAAAGGTCGTTTCCGATTTCCGCCGCGAGCTGCCGGAAGCTACTATCTATGTGTACGATAATAATTCCTCTGACGGTACTGCTGAGATCGCCGAGAAAGCCGGCGCTGTAGTCCGCCATGAGTACCAGCAGGGAAAGGGTAACGTTATCCGCCGTATGTTCCGCGAGATCGATGCGGAGTGCTACCTCATGGTGGACGGCGATGATACCTACCCTGCCGACCACGCCCGCCAGCTGGTACAGCCGGTGCTGGAGAAGAATGTGGATATGGTAGTCGGCGACAGGCTCTCATCTACCTATTTCACGGAGAATAAACGTCCGTTCCACAACTTCGGCAACTCCATTGTCAGATTCTTCATCAACCGCTTCTTCCACTCCGATATAAAGGACATCATGACCGGTTACCGCGCTTTCGGATTCCACTTCGTCAAGACCTTCCCGGTGCTGTCAAAGGGATTTGAGATCGAAACGGAAATGAGTATCCACGCTATCGATAAGAATATGTCCACAGAAAATGTCGTCATCAACTACCGCGACCGTGTGGAGGGCAGCGAATCCAAGCTCAATACCTACTCCGACGGCGCAAAGGTGCTCTGCACTATCGCCCGCCTCTACAAGAACTACAAGCCTATGCGCTTCTTCGGTCTCATTGCGGCTCTGCTCTTCATCATCTCCATAATCTTCTTTATCCCTGTCCTTGCACAGTATTTCCGCTCCGGTACGGTTGACCGCTTCCCGACACTGATAGTTTGCGGATTTACTGCTATTGCAGGTATCCAGTCGCTATTCGCCGGCATGATACTCGGCTGCATCGTACAGAAAAACCGTCAGGACTTCGAGATATTCCTCCAGCGCTCTGACGAACGGCTCAAGGAGCTTAAAAAGGAGAACAAGGACTGATGACTGAGAAAAAGAAGAGTCTGCGTGATCTCTACCTCGACATTTTTATACCGGCTCTGGCTGCCATGCTCTCCGGAGCTGCTTTCTCCCGCTACTTCTCACTGGGTACTGCGAATATATTCCCGGTCATCTTCGCTTTGCTGTCGTTTCCGATGTTCCGGAAGGTGTTGCAGATAAAGTGGAGCGGACTTATCATTCCGGCTGAGATATGCGGGTTTCTGTACTCCATCGCACTGTTCCTGATGAAGTTCGACTGGCTCCACAACTGCGATGATAACGCCTTTGGGAAGGGTTTTGTCCTCTTAGCCGGCTTCATTGTATTCTTTACTTCCCTGTCGCTGAGCCTGTTCAGTAAGCTGCGCGATATGGAGCTGACCCACGACGGCAAGGCTCCCTCACGGAAACAGAAAACCGCCGTATTCTTTGGCTGTGTAGTCATCATGTTCATTGCGTGGTTCCCATTCTTCCTGATGAGATTCCCCGGCGATATAACCGCCGATTCCATCAGCGAGCTAAATCAGGCTATCGGACTGGAGGCACTCTCAAACCACCACCCTATCGCCCATACCATGATGATAAAGCTCTTCTTCTCACTGGGTAAGGCGATATTCCACGATGATACCCGCGCAGCTGCCACATACAGCGTTTTCCAGATGATACTGCTGGCTTCTGCCTTCTCATATCTCATCACTACTGCATACAGCTTCTGCGTAAAGAAGCCCGTTCTTGTCATTATCCTTGCTGGATATGCACTCCTCTCATACAACGCCGTATACAGCGTTTCTATGTGGAAGGACGTCATGTTCGCAGCTTTTATCACCACCTTCTGCACCACGCTCTGGCGCCTGCTCCGCCACTATAAAAGCGGCTCAGCCAAAAAGCCTGTAGGTACACTGATCCTCCTGTTCTTCACATCAGTTGGTGTGTGCCTGTTCCGCAGCAACGGAATGTACGCTTATATGTTCATGTTCCCGTTCCTGCTGGTATACTGCTTAAAATGCAGAAGAATACTGATGATATGCTGCTCAGCTGCCGCTCTGGCGGTATCGCTGATAATTAAGGGGCCTGTGTACGATTCAATGGGCGTAACTCCGCCGGATACGATAGAATCACTGTCCTTGCCGGCTCAGCAGATAGCTGCCGTTATCCGAGATGAGGAATCTCCGCTGACACTGGGTCAGAGACAGCTGCTGAACAATATCATAGATGTGACCAAAATCTCTGAAGCTTATAACTCCAACCTCTCCGACCCCATAAAGAATCTCGTCCGCGATTCGGGTAATCAGGAGTACCTCGTGGAGCACAAAAGTGAGTTCCTCAAGCTGTGGATAGACCTCGGCAAGAAGTACCCCGCACGTTACCTCATCGCCTTCATCAACCAGACCCACGGCTACTACAACCCCGATGTACAGAACTGGGTGTACGCCGGTGAGTTCAGGTACGATAACATGGAAATGGAGCAGAAAAGTCTGCTGCCGGAATCCGTCACCAAGTTTCTCTTCGACTTCCGCGATCTGTACCGCCATTGCTACTTCCTTGGTTCCCTGTGGAGTATAGGTACTATGGTGTGGGTGGCTGTATTCATGTTCGGACTGCTCATGGTAAGGAAACGCCGTGTGCTGCTCCTGATTTTCCTGCCGGGTATAGGCATATGGCTGTCGCTGATGGTCGCAACTCCGGTATTTGCGGAGTTCCGATATGCGTACTCATTCTTCACTACCCTGCCGCTGTTCTGCCTGCTTCCATTCGTGAAGGCACCCGTTCCTGCTGCTGCGGAGGCTCCGGCTGAGAGCGAAAAAACTGAACCGGCTGAGGCTGAGAATGTACCATCTGAGACTGCTGAGACTAATACAGCGGCCGAATAATACCATATGTAATCGGACTGTCCTGCTTTTGGACAGTCCTTTTTCTTTCCCCTTTATTAATAAAAATAATTATAGTTAAAATATTCCGCTGTTTTTCGGAGTATTTTCAATGTCTCTTCCGGATAAAGACCGTTACTGTTTACTGAATGTATAGAAATCTATTGTACAAAATGTAGATTTTTGTTGTCAAAATCGACGAAAACATTAAAAACATCTTTAAAACTTACATAAAATATGTTAGTATGTTATTAGTGAAGTTATTCTTTACAGGGAGGTGTCAATATGAAAAGTGTATTCAAAGTTTTATCGCGTATTGTTTCTTGCATCGCAGTCATCGCCATCGTTTGCTTCGCATCAGGTTTTTCCCGCACCGAATCCCACGGTGCTGAAGAGGTGGAACAGGAAAAACTCAAGGAGCTCTCCAAGGAGATCATCGTTCTCGTGAATGAAGCCCGTGCAGAAAATGGTCTGAAACCAGTCTACGCTGTCCCATATCTCTGCGATGTCTCTCAGGTGCGCGCCCGTGAGTGTATTTTCCAGTTCAGCCATACCCGCGCGGACGGCTCTAATTTCGCTACGGTCATCGACGATAACCTCATTCCCTTCTGCTATGCCGCAGAGAATATTGCTGCCGGTTCTCCCACAGCTGAGGCTACCTTCGAACAGTGGCGCAATTCCCCAAAGCACTGGGAAGCTATTCTTAACCCCAACATCACCCATATGGGTGCTGCCGCTGCCTATGAGAAAAACAGCGAATACGGCTGGTACTGGCAGCAGCTCTTCATTCAGACTTGGGAACCCACTACTGAACTTCCAGGACAGTATATCCCTCAGAGATACGAAATAGTCCCCCAGAGCACCGGCGACCTTACCGGCGACGGAAGCCTCAACTGCTATGACTATATCGTGCTGCTCGACTACCTCAACAAAAAGAAGCTCGGCGAACCGGTATCTATGAACGATCTCCAGATGGACGCAGCTGACTGCTTCCAGGACGGTCTGATCACAGAAGCCGACGCAAAAGCTATGCAGCGTTTCATTTTAGGCGAATACAAAACGCTGCCTTATGTCTACTGACAAGCAAAATTTATGCCTCAAAGCTATGGACATATAGCAACGAGCTACTATATCTTAGGTGTGTTTACGGAAAGGCGTCTGCCCGGCGGGGCGGTCGCCTTTCTGCTTTTGGACTTGCATTATTTTTAATAATATGATACAATAGAGTATCACCCTGCTTTGCGCAGGATAAAATGAAAGGAACAACATGGAAAAATCAGACTTAGGCAAGGTCGTACTCGTTCTCGCTATGATGGTGTTCTCAGCGCTGTTCTCAAGCACTGAAACTGCCTTCTCAAGCGTCAACAAGCTGCGGCTGAAAAACTATGAGTCCCAGGGTGACAAACGCGCTGCAAAGGCTCTGAAGCTGGCTAACCGCTTCGATGACGTCCTCACCGCTGTACTCATAGGCAACAATATCGTGAATATCGCTACGTCCTCAGTCAGCACAGTTCTGTTCGTCAGCTTTTTCGGCAGCAAGGGAGTAGGCATCTCTACCGCCGTTATCACTGTTCTGGTACTGATATTCTGCGAAGTCCTCCCCAAGTCATACGCTAAGAAAAATGCGGAGAAAATGGCACTGTCTTTCGCAAGTCCGCTGTCAGTGCTGGTTACTGTGCTGAAACCCGCTGTATTCCTGTTCAATAAGCTGTCATCACTGGTGTCCAAGGGCGATGACGCTCCCAGCGTTACCGAAGATGAGCTGAAATATATGATCGATGAGATCGAGGAACAGGGCGTTATCGAAGAACAGGAAAGCGAACTGGTCAAAAGTGCACTGGAGTTCGATGAGATAACCGTGAATGAGATCCTTATCCCCCGCGTCAAGGTCGTGGGAGTGGAAAGATCCGCTACTATCGACGAAATCAAGGAGATCTTCACAAATGAAATGTACTCGCGGCTTCCTGTGTACGAAAAGAGCCTCGACGATATTTCCGGTATCATCACCAACAAGGCTTTCTTCAAGATGCTGGTCGATGGCGGTGACGATATATCCGGCATAATCCAGGAGGTGCCGCACATCGCTGACAGCAAACTAATCAGCGAAGCTATGAAGTATATGCAGCGCTCAAAGGTCCACCTCGCTGTAGTAACCGACCAGTATGGCGGTACTAAAGGCATTATCACGCTGGAGGACATCATTGAGGAGCTCGTAGGCGAAATCTACGACGAGGACGATGAGATAATCACCAATATAGTCCGCCTCGACGACGGACGCTATGAAATAGCCGGCGATACCAGCATCAGCGATATGCTCGATGCGCTGGAACTGGACGAGGATATGATACATACCGATTATACCTCCGTCGGCGGCTGGGTCACCGATGTCATGGAGCATATTCCGGAGTCCGGTGAAACGGCTGAATCCGGAATATTCCGCGTAACAGCCGCAGAAGTCAACGAGCAGACCGTCGAAAAGGTTATTATCGAGATCCTCCCTGCTGAGGAGCCGGAAGAGCCCGCAGAAGAATGATCGCAGATCCCACAGCAGTTCACAACTGCCGCGGGATCTTTTTTTGCAATTGCAACGACAAAAATTTACAATTAAGTCGTTATTTTTACGCCGCTAACTATAGACAAAATAAACAAAATATGATATAATATTTGTGAACATACACGAGACTGAGAGGCTGTCATGCATCAAGGTCCGGAGAATCATGCCGGTATCGGGCAGGAAAGGAAAAATTATGCTTCATGAAAAATCATGTGGTGCTATTGTCTACAGGAAATTCCACGGAAATACCGAAATACTGCTGATAAAACATATCAACAGCGGTCACTGGTCATTCCCGAAGGGTCATGTGGAGGCTGGCGAGACTGAGGTCGAAACCGCCAAGCGTGAGATCATGGAAGAGACCTCCATCGATGTTATCATCGACCCAACCTTCCGCGAAACTGTTACATACTCCCCTAAAAAGGACACTATGAAAGTAGTGGTGTACTTCCTCGCAAAAGCTAAAAATGTCAACTATGTCCCACAGGAGGACGAGATCGCGGAGATACGCTGGGTGGATATATCCTACGCCGCTAATATCCTATCTTACGATAACGATAAGACTATCGTTACCAAAGCTAAGAGCGCTATAAAGGAAGCTCTTTAGTCAAAATATCAAAATATTCCTCACGCCCTTGACAAGTGCGATACTGTGTGATATAATAGTAAAGCTGCGATAAATATGCAGTATCGTATTCTAAAGACAGCTGGCTGCACCCTGTGCGTAAGTCCCGCCGAGGAATTGCAATTGATATTATTATGCTATCATTGTCCTTTTCCGAGCTGTCGGTAAAGGACATTTTTGCTCTTCGGATACGATATATTTTATTCGGAGGTGAATACATTATGCCAAGCAATGCTGTACTCGAAGCTAAGAAGGCTAAGGTCGATCAGCTCACAGACCTCATCAAGAACTCTGTTGCAGGCGTTCTCGTTGACTACAAGGGTATCACCGTTGAGGAGGATACAAAGCTCAGAAAGGAGCTCCGTGAGGCTGGCGTCAACTACTTCGTAGAAAAGAACACAATGCTTCTCCGCGCTTTCAAGAACTGCGGTATCGAAGGTTTTGAGGAGGCTCTCAACGGTACAACCGCTATCGCTCTCTCTAACGACGATCAGACAGCTCCTGCAAGAATTCTCGGTAAGTTCGCTGAGAAGGCTGGCGATGAGAAGTTCAACCTGAAGGCTGGTTATGTTGAGGGTGAGATCTATGATCAGGCTGGAGTTGTTGCTCTGTCCAAGATCCCTTCAAAGGACGTGCTGCTCGCTCAGCTCGTTGGCTCTCTGCAGGGT